>JBKJMF010000109.1:0-4060 GCA_046596525.1 Devosia sp.
ACTAAACCCGCATCGGCATCAGCACATAGAGCGCCTTGGCGTCGCCGTCCTCGCGCACCAGCGTGGGCGAGCCCGCGTCGTTGAACAGGAACACCGCGTTCTCCGACCGGATCTGGCTGATGATGTCGAGCAGGTAGCGGGCGTTGAAGCCGATCTCGAAGCTCTCGGGCTCGAACTCCACCGCCAGTTCTTCGCTCGCCGTGCCGTGGTCCGGGTTGGTGACGGAAAGCTCCAGTTGGCCCTCCTTCATCGATAGTTTCACGGCCTTGCCGCCGCGCTCCGACGCGATGGTCGAGACGCGGTCCACCGCCGTAGCGAAGGTCTGCTTGTCGACATTCATCTGCTTGTCGTTGTTCTTGGGCGTCACCCGGTCGTAATCGGGGAAGGTGCCCTCGATCAGCTTACTGAGCAGCACCACGCCGCCCAGGGTGATGCGGATCTTGGTGTCGGAAAGCTCGACCTCGACATCGCCATCGGCGCCTTCGAGCAGTTTTTGCACTTCGGATACGGTCTTCTTGGGCACGATAATGCCCGGCATGCCCTTGGCACCAGCCGGGGCGTCAGCCTCGGCACGGGCCATGCGATGGCCGTCGGTGGCGACGGCGCGCAGCGTCGGCACGCCCGCGACGTCCAGCATGTGCAGGTAAATGCCGTTGAGATAGTAGCGCGTCTCCTCGTTGGAGATGGCAAACTGGGTACGCTCGATCAGCTCGCGCAGGATCGGCGCGGCGACCGGGAAGGTGTGGGTGAAGGTGCCGGACTTCAAATCCGGAAAACTGTCGGGCGACAGGCACGCCAAGTGGAAGCGCGAGCGCCCGGAGGTCACCAGCAGCTGCTCAGTGCCCTCGTTCTCGAGCCGCACTTCGGCGCCGTCGGAGAGCTTGCGGACGATTTCGTAGAGCGTATGCGCGGGCACCGTGGTGGTGCCGGGCTGGCCGACCATCGCCGGCACGCTCTCGGTCACTTCGATATCGAGATCGGTGGCGCGCAGGTCGAGCTTGCCGTCGGATGCCTTCAGCAGCACGTTGGCGAGAATGGGGTAAGTGTTGCGGCGCTCCACCACGCGATGGACGTGCCCCAGCGACTTGAGCAGATGGTTGCGCTCGAGAGTGACTTTCATAAACTCAAAACCCCTACCGCCGGACGGTCGTAACCCGAGAGAACCTTGAGCGAAACCCAAGCGAAACCGGGCTGCGACATTTGCAATTCAAGGGGCAAAAGGCAAGGGCACGCGGGGCCGCAGACCCGCTATCCCAGAGAAAATGCGCCAGATGGCTACGGAGAACGCCGCTACTGCCTGTCGCCGTTCAGCGCGCGCTCCATGGCGTCGAGCCGGCGCTCCGCGTCCTCGGCTTCAAGGCGCGCCAGCATTTCGTGCCAGGCCCGATCGGGCGGCACCGGCTGCGGCTCCGGACGCGCCCCCAGATCGAGGCGCTTCAAGCCCTTCCTGATCCGCAGCAACAGCCGCGGGGTTCTCGAACGCGATGTCAGCAACGCTACTACTACTCACTAGGAGCCCTACTGGGCCGAAACTCACGGCGGGCCTCAGGATGTCCCACACCCACCGGCGTCACCCCGGCGAAGGCCGGGGCCCATCTTGAGATCTATCCATCCACCTCCGCATGCCCGTCCCATCTCAGGATGGGTCCCGGCCTTCGCCGGGATGACACTGCGGTTGGGGAGGGTTCGGTTCCTATTCTTCGAGCATGCGCTTCAGCAGCTCGATTTCCTGGCCAAGTTCGGCATCATCCTTGATCATCTGCTCGACCTTGCGGACCGAGTGAAGCACCGTGGTGTGGTCGCGACCGCCGAAGCGACGGCCGATTTCCGGCAGCGAGCGCGAGGTCAGCGCCTTGGCCAGATACATGGCGATCTGGCGCGGGCGAACTACGTCGCGCGACCGGCGCGAAGAGAGCAAGTCGTTGCGCGGCACCTTGTAGTGGCGCGAGACGATCCGGAGGATGTCCTCGATCCGGACGCGCCGAGAATCCCGCTGGCGCACCAGATCGGCCAGCGTGCGCTCGGCGAGCGCCACGGTGATCGGCTCCTTGGTCAGTTGGTTGGCAGCCAACAGGCGGTTCACCGCCCCATCGAGGTCGCGGCCGTGGCTGACCACGACGCGCGCCACATAATCGAGCACCGCCGGAGCAAAATGCGCATCGGAGAAGCGGGACACCGCCTGTTCGGCGCGCCGGGTGACGATGGCGCGGCGGAGGTCAAGGTCGAACGAGTTGATCGGCACCACCAGCCCGCCGGACAGCCGCGAGCGCACCCGCTCGTCGAGCATTTCGAGATCGCGCGGCGGCGTGTCGCCAGCCACCACGACCTGCTTGGCCCCTGTCAAAAGCGTGCCCAGCGTATGGCCGAATTCCGTCGCCGACTTCCCCTGCAGGAACTGCATGTCGTCGATCAACAGCAGGTCGACCCGGCGCAGCCACTCCTTGAAGCCGAGCGCCGACTGGCGCTGCACGGCGGTGATGAAGTGGTACATGAAATGATCGGCGGTCAGGTAGACGATGTTCTTGCCCGGCTCGGCCGCACCGGCGGCCCAGGCGATGGCGTTGAGCAAGTGGGATTTACCCAGGCCCACACTCGAATGGATGTAGATCGGGTTGAAGCTCACCGTGTTGTTGGCGGCGGCATGGGCGACCTGTTTGGCTACCTGCAGCGCCATTTCGTTGGCGCCGCCGGTGACGAAACTGTCGAAAGTCATCTTCGGATCGAGCGCCGAGCCGGAGAGCGCATCGCCGCGCTGCGCCGTCACCGGCTCGCGAATGGTGCGCGGCGTCGCCGGTGTGGTCGTCGGCTCGGTCTGCGCCGACTCGGCGGCCGGTTCCGGGTGGTGCAGGCGTGGCCGGGCCTGTCCGTTGATGCGGACGGTGAAGTGCAGCCGCTCGAGGCCGGCAGACTCGGCGCGGAACGCCTCGAGAATCTTCTCGGAATAGTTGGATTGCACCCACGAGCAGAGGAAACGGGTGGGGACGCTCAAATGGGCGAGATCGTCGACGATCTCTTCGAGCTCCAGCCGAGCGAACCAGGAATTGAACACATCCTCGCCCACGGCGGCCTTGAGCCGGGCACGGACGCGCTGAAAGACCTCGTTCGAGCCGAGTGGCTGGCCGTCCTTGCCCGTCATCATCATTCCCCCCTTGTCGCCGCCCAGCCCCTTTCCGCTACTCGCATTCGTTACCCAATTGGAACGACCCGCCGCCGCGTTCATCGCCATCGTATGTGACCCCAAATCCTGTTCTATGCTGCCCCTTGTGGGCACAGCGCCGCCAACCTAGCTGCCCGTTTTTATGGACAGACCTGTCCTGCCCGCGAACTTCGCCGCGGTTCAGTCTATTCAAACTTTTAAGTGAGCCGGGCCGCTGATCGCGCCCGGGCTACCGCAACGTCCTGCGATCCCGCAAGACCAAAACTAATACTAATCAAACTCGACTACGAACGAAGCTTCCCCAAGACTGCCGGCTGCGTCCATACCGCCTCAGCCACGATCTCAAAGTCAGCATTCCTGCCAGTCATGTCGCTCGATTACTCGGTTCTGGCGCCAGGTGTTCCTGAGCGACGAGGGCCATCTTAGAGGGGGGGGAATTTCCAATCAACGGGGGTTATTTGCCTAGAGGGGGTTGACTCGCACCTCTTGCAAAAACCTTTCCGCGGCTCTTTGCCCGCCCTCAAATCCAAGGCGCTGTGACTCAAGGGGGAATCGGGGTTTCGTGATGTTTTCGGGGACTTTGGAATTGTGGCAACGCCGCCCCGATTTCGACATTTCATTCCTGAAAGGCAGATGAAATTCTGATGACAGGGGCCGCCAAAGCCCCGGAAATGCAGGGCTTTCGTTGGGGGATAACTCTTCGGCCCGGTGTCGCAAAGCTGTCACAGTATCGGACAGTGCTCACCCACCCCATATGCTACACCCCGGAAACGAGAAAAGCTCCCGCGAGGGAGCTCTTCGGCATTCACAAACCTGTCACCAGGCCGTCTTGAAGACTGCGGCCGATCAGGCCTGCAGAGCCTTCACGCGCGAGTTCAGGCGGCTCACCTTGCGGGCGGCCAC
>JBKJMF010000176.1:0-3000 GCA_046596525.1 Devosia sp.
GCCATATCCGGGCGAAATGGGGCAGTGAAGTTGACTTAAATTGCTTCGCGCGCGATCTCTCGATCATCTCTCCCCTTGCGGGAGAGAAAGCGATTTCTTGGGCTTAGCCCTTCGCTAAGTCCTAGAAATCGCAAGAGAGGGGATATTGGAGGGCACGGTGGCTCCGCACCCCCTCTCTTGCAAAAACTAAGGCTTAGCCAAACGGCTAAACCTAAGTTTTTGCTTTCTCCCCCGCCTAGGGGGAGATGAGCTGGGGCGCTGTCGTGCCCCAACCCCTTCGATCATATGGTCTCCGTCACCTTCTTCAGGTGCGGGGGGCGGTCGGGGTCGAAGCCGCGGCGACGGCTTAGGGCTTCGACGAAGCCGTAGAAGCTGACGATCAGGGCCAGGGCGTCGGTGATGGGGTGGCCGGAGGCGGCGAAGGGAAGGCGTTCGGCGCTCTGGGCGTTGACCGAGGTGATGAAGGCGCGGGCGCCCTGCCCGGCCAGACGTTCGGCGACCTCGGCGACCGAGGCTTCGGCGGCATCGCGGGCCGCGAGGACGAGGACCGGGAAGTGGTGCTCGACGATGCGGGCGGGGCCGTGGATGACCTCGGCGGCGCTGTAGGACTCGGCGTGGATGCCGCAGGTTTCCTTGAACTTCAAGGCCGCCTCGTTGGAGATGGCGAAGGCCGGGCCGCGACCCAGCACATAGAGCGACTGGTGGCCATCGAGCGCGCCGAGCAGCGGCGACCAATCGCAGGCGATGGCCTCAGTAAACAGCTCCGGCAGGGCGTCGAGCGCTGCGAGGAGGCCCTTGTCCTGCTGCCAGTGGGCGACAATGCCGAGGCCGGCGACCACCGAGGAGACGAAGGTCTTGGTGGCGGCGACACTCTTTTCCTCGCCGGCGAGGAGGTCGATGGTGACATCGGACGTGGCGGCGAGCGGCGAGGCGGGCGTGTTGGTGATGGCGAAGGTGGTGGCGCCGTCGCGCCGCGCGGCTTCCGCCATGGCGACGATGTCGGGGCTCTTGCCGGACTGCGAGATCGAGATGGCCGCGCAATGCTTAAGACGCAGGTGCTGGCCGTAGATCGAGGCGACTGACGGGCCGATCGAGGCAACGGGCACGCCGGCGCTGAGCTCGATGGCGTACTTTAGGAAGGTCGCGGCATGATCCGAGGAGCCACGGGCGATGGTGACCACGGTGCTCGGGTCGCGCCGGCGCAGCAGGTCGCCGGCCTCGGCCAGCTTATCGCGGCTGCCGGATAGTAGGCGGGCAACGGCCGAGGGGATCTCCTCGACTTCCTGGCGCATATGGGTGGCGTTGATCACTTGCGGGAACCCTCTCCGACTCTCAGTTCAGCTACAAAATCATAGGTGTCGCCGCGGTAGACCGAGCGGGTCAGTTCTACAACCTTTCCCGAGGGAAGGTAGGCGATGCGCTCGATGTGGAGCGCGGCGGCGCCCACGGGGATTTCGAGGAGACGGGCGTCGTCTTCCTCGAGGTTGGCAGCGCGGATGCGCTGGATGGCCCGGACCGGCCGGTTGCCGGATTTCTCGAGGTGCGCATAGAGCGACGCGCCTACGAGGCCGGGATCGGGCAGCGTGGCCGCGGACAGCGTGGCGCGCTCGATGGCCAGCGGCATATCGCCGGAGAGGCGGAGGCGGGCAATGCGGGCGACGCGCTCGCCGGGTGAGAGGCCGAGGATCATGGTCTCTTCGGGCGAGGCATCATAGGTGCCGCGGTCGAGCCAGATGGCGCGGACGGCCATGCCGCGGCGCGCCATATCTTCGGTGAAGGAAGTGAGCTGGCTCAGCGACTGCTCGACGCGGCTCTGCTGCGGGGCGACGAAGGTGCCGGAGCCGTGGCGCTGGATCAGTACGCCATCGCGCACCAGATGCTGCACGGCCTTGCGGACGGTGACGCGGGAGACCTCAACGCGGGTGGCGAGATCGCGCTCGGACGGCAGGGCGTCGCCGGGCTTGATGGCGCCGCGGGCCACCGCATTCTCGATCCAGCGCTTGAGCTGGAGATAGAGCGGGCCGCCTTGCGGCAGGATGATAGAAGCGCCAGCGAAAAGCGTGTCTGAGGCGTCAGCCATGGAGAGCCTAGGGAATGGTTCGGTGACGCCGGTGATGCGCCGCTTCAATTGTGGGTATAATACCAATCAGAGACCATTATCCAAGCGAAAAATCGACTGGCGTACGGATAGTGAGGAACATTGGCGCAACGTTGCCGCGCGTCGCTAGACAAGTGGTATGTTTTTGGCATTACTTCGAGTCGGATCGCTCCGCTCGATGTCATCCCAGCGAAAGCTGGGACCCATCGAGCGGCTGGCGCAGTTGGTGAGTTGGGTCCCTGCTTTCGCAGGGATGACAGCCGGTGGGCGGGTAAGTGAGTTGCTGACACCGGCGCGTGTTGTCGCCCCCTCCACCATGCTTCGCATGGTCCCCCTCCCCCGCCACGCGGGGGAGGATTTACGACTGCAGTGTCAGCTGAGGAGTTTTGAATGACTGTGCGTGTTCTCGTCGCCGGGTTGGGCAATATGGGGCGCAGCCATGCGCTCGCCTATCACCGGCATCCGGGGTTCGAGATTGTGGGGCTGGTGAACAGGCGCACGCCGCAGCTGGAGGCAGAGCTAGCGGGCTATGCGGTGCGGCCGGACTTCGAGGGGGCGCTGCGGGAGCTGAAGCCGGACCTGGTTTCGATCAACACCTATACCGACACGCATGCCGATTACGCCGTGATGGCGCTCGAACAGGGTTCGCACGTGTTTGTCGAGAAGCCGCTGGCGATGACGGTCAAGGATGCCGAGCGGGTGGTGGCGGCGGCCAAGGCGAATGGGCGGAAGCTGGTGGTGGGGTATATTCTGCGACACCACCCGAGCTGGATCAGGTTTATCGAGGAGGCGCGGAAGCTGGGCGGGCCCTATGCGTTCCGGCTGAACCTCAACCAGCAATCGAGCGGGGCGAACTGGCAGACGCACAAGACGCTGATGCAGACGACGTCGCCGATCGTCGA
>JBKJMF010000333.1:0-2729 GCA_046596525.1 Devosia sp.
GGCGCCCCCTCCACCACCCTGCGGGTGGTCCCCCTCCCCCGCCACGCGGGGGAGGATCACGGCGGTGCTTATGGCCGCACGATGCCGCCGTCACGGCGGCGGTCTTCGGCCATGTAGTGCGACTTCGCTGCCTTGTCCGGATCGAGCAGCGCCGCGGCCTTCTTCACATCAATGTCGATGCCGAGGCCGGGCTGGTCGTTGCCATAGAGATAGCCGCCCTCGAGGATCGCGTGGCCGGTGAACAGGTCGTATTCCTCGGACTTGAAGTGGTTCTCTTCCTGGATGCCGAAGGCGGTGCTGGCGAGATCGACATGCATGGCGGCCATCTGGTTGACCGGGTCGTTGTCACCGCCCTCCTGCCAGGCCGTCTGCACGCCGAACCATTCGCACAGCGTCGCGATCTTCCGCGCCTGGGTGATGCCGCCGCCCTTCGAGACGCGCACGCGGACGAAATCGATCAGCCGCTCGGTGATCAGCGGCAGGTACTCGTGCGGATTGACGAACAGCTCGCCCATCGCCTGCGGGGTGGCACATTGCTGGCGCACCTGGCGGTACCAGCCAACCTGCTCGGGCGAGAGCAGATCCTCGAGGAAGTAGAGCCGGTAGGGCTCGAGGAGTTTTGCCAGTTGCACGGCGTTGGTCGGCGCCAGGTGCTCGTGCACGTCGTGGGTGAATTTCGGGCCCCAGCCGAGCTTTTCGCGCAGGTGGGCGAACATTTCGGGGATGGCCTGGAGATATGCGTCGTCGTCGAAGGCCTTGTCCTGCGGCCAGTGGTTCTTGGGGCCGCGGGCATCGGCACGATCGAGGAAACCGCCGCCGCCGTAGTTGCCGAGCTGGCAGCGGATGACGGTGTAGCCTTCCTCCCAGTAGCGGCGGACGTCGTCCTCGAGTTCGGTGATGGAGTTGCCCTGGGCGTGGGCGTAGGCGGCGACGGCGCTGCGGGTCTTGCCGCCGAGCAGCTGGTAGACCGGCATGCCGGCTTCCTTGCCCTTGATGTCCCACAGGGCCATGTCGATGGCGGACTGCACGGTGTTGCCGATGGCGTCGTTGCGCCAGTAGCTCTGGGTATAGACCGACTGCCAGATGTCCTCGATCCGGCTGACGTCGCGGCCGATCAGCAGCGGGGTGACGTTCTCGATCGCCGCCTGCACCACCTTGGCGCGGTAGTGGTCGGACGCCGAGCCGATGCCGTAGAGGCCGGGCTGGTCGGTCAAAACCTTGACGAACAGCCATGTGCCGTCGGCGCGCGTGCGGATCGTCTCGATCCCGGTGATCTTGGTCATCTCTTCCCTATTGGTCTGGTCGTCGGTCGCGTGGCGGACCGTTTCCATGTGGCGGTGGCGACCTTCGCAATGGCCAACCGGAGAGACAAGGTGGACGTTCGGCGGCCCCGCATGTTCCTGTTTTGTTCTTGACTCCGCTCCAGCCTCGGTGGTTCCCTGAATCCCCCTGCAACGGAGATCAGTGAAATGAACGACCTGCCACAGATGTCGCTGTTCGCCAGCGCCAAGCCGCTGAAGTCCATCAAGGTGCCGCCGCGCCAGGGGCGCGATCCGGTGTTTTTCGCGGTGCTGGTGGGCGCCGGGGCGCGACCGACATTGGAGAACATCGTCGACGAGCAGCGGCGCCTCTACGGCATTTCGGCGGCGCTGCTGCCGGCTACGACGCTCCATATTTCGCTGGTCGGTGTCGGTTTCTACCAGGAACTCTCGGGCCCCGACCTCGCGGCAGCGATGGCCACGGGCGACTCCATCGGCCTCACGCCGTTCGACATCGCGCTGAACCGGCTGGGGAGCTTCAAGCGTCGCGTCGGCGCTCCGCCGCTCGTGCTGCGGCCAACCTCGGACACGCCGCTGGTCGACCTGTCGCGGCTGCTCCGCTGGGGCATGCTGGAACGCGGGTTCGAGCCGAGGTCCGACCCGAGCGAAGCGTTCCACCTCACGCTCTGCTACGACCGTATCAGCGCGCCTGAAACGGTACTGGAACGGCCCCCGACATTGCGGGTCGAGGGTTTTGCCCTGGTCCGCAGCTTCTACGGACAAGGGCGATACGAGATCATCGGCGAATGGCCGCGGCGTGGCGGCTAGCGGGTCAGCGTAAGGAGATCAGGCCGGCGTCGGTAGGGCGGAAGCCGCAGGCGTCGAGGTAGAACGCCTTGAGCCCGCGTTCGAAATCGACGTGCAGCCATTCGCAGCCGGCGTCGCGGGCGCCGCGGACCGCTTCGGCCACGAGTTGCGCGGCGAGGCCACGGCGGCGGAAGCTGGTGGCCACGATGGTGTCTAGCACGAAGGCATGGACGCCGCCGTCCCAGGCGACGTTGACGAAGCCGACCAGCGTGTCACCGGCGCGCTGCACCACCCAGCCGAGGCTGTGGCCGTTCACCTGTCCCCACCAGTCGTGGGTCAGTGGCGAATGATCGAAGCAGTCGGCGTGGAGGCGGTTCAGTTCGCCATTGGAAAAGGCGCCGCGCCAGGCCAGCGTCACGGCCTCGTCATTCGGTTGGTCGGGGTTCTGCATGGCTGGGGAGCCTAGCGGCGAATGCGGCTGCCGTCATCTGTGATTGTTCACTCTTCGTTCTTGCCTTCGCCCCCATACTCCGCTACTCCTCGTCGACTATCGGGGCATCTCATGGCGCGTACCAAAACCTCCTATGTCTGCCAGGCCTGCGGCGCTGCGACCACGCAGTGGCAGGGGCGGTGCGAAGCTTGCGGCGAGTGGAACACCATCGT
>JBKJMF010000423.1:0-3363 GCA_046596525.1 Devosia sp.
GGCACGGCATAGGCCGGTACGGTGATGATCTCGCCCTCGTGCACCACCATCGCGCCGTCGGCGCCCATGGTGATCGCGGCGAGCTCGGCGTCCTTGGCGATCGCCTGCACGGCGCCGTGGAAATCGGCCTGATACAGCGACTTCAGCTCTTCGATGTTGCCGAAGACGATATCCATGGTCTTGGAGCGGATCAGGTCGAGGAACTCGTCGCGGTAGCGGTTGACGCAAAACGGATCGCTGAGCGTGAACGAGGCGGCCCGCTCGTGCTTGTGGGCGTAATGCGCCGCCATGACGAAGGCCTTCTTCGCCTCGGTCGGGTCCCACAGGAAGCCTTCCATGTAGGTGACGGTGGCGCGGCCGATCTCGTCTTCCTTGATGTCGGCGGTGGTGAGCTGGTGGCAGGCGCCGAGATAGGTGTTCATCGTCCGCTCGCCATCCGACGAGAGTAGGATCATCGAGCGCGCCGTCGCCGGGCCGTCCATCAGCCGCGACACACCGTAGTGGACGCCGATCCGCTTCAGGTCGTCGGCGAACACGTCACCCAGATCGTCATCGGCCACCTTGCCGATGAACGAGGCTTTGCCGCCGAGCGAAGCGACGCCCGCCGCGGTGTTGGCCGAGCTGCCGCCCGAGATCTGCCGCTTGTTGTCCGGCATGCGCTCGTAGAGGTAAGCCGAGCGCTCCGCATCGACGAGATGCATGATGCCTTCCGAAAGGCCCTCGCGCTCGAGGAAACCTGGATCGATCGGAGCAATGACGTCGACGATGGCGTTGCCGATGGTGAGAACGTCGAACCGGGCATCGGCCATCGGCGATCCTTCGATGAAATGGGTAAATGAGCCGCGCCGGAAATAGAGGAGATCGCGCTCCGGCGCAACGTCAACCTCAGACCGGGCGCGGCTTTCCGAAGCGTTGGGCGTGCCGGCGGGTCAGCGCCTTGATCAGCGGCTCGGCATTGGCGGCTGATACGCCGAGCAGTTGCTCATCCAGCAGCAGCAAGGAGAGGCCATGGACGAACGCCCAGGCGCTGATCGCCGCCTCTCCGGGCGCGTCCGGATCTTCCTTCGCTGCAGTCATCGCAAGGCTGGCGTAAGCCGCGTCCGCCGCCCGCCGCAGGTCCTTGTCTTCGAACTTGCCGAGCTCGGACGAGAACATCAGCTTGTAGAGCCGCGGATAGCGAAGCGCGAAGTGCACGTAGGCCTCGGCCATCGCACCAAGCTGTTCCTCCGAAGCTACGCCCGCCTTGGCGGTTTCCATCGCCTCGAGGAACAGCGCAAAGCCGGCCGCGGCGACCGCCTGGATCAGTGCTTGCTTGTCGCGGAAATGCCGGTACGGCGCCGCTGCCGACACCCCGACCCGCCGCGCCAGCTCGCGCATGCCCAGGGCTTCGGTGCCACCTTCGAGCAGCAACTCCAGCGCCGCTTCGACCAGCGCCCGGCGCAGGTCGCCATGATGATAGCGGTCGAAAGTCTCAGATGTTGACATTGCTCACATGCTGCATTATCTCGATGCGAACAGTGTTAACATGCTGCCTCGCGATGGTCGAGGCGCGTTTCTTCGAACCGGAGCGAATGATGACCGACCTGATTCTCGCCATTGCCCACCACCTTGCGGTGTTCACGCTGGTGGCGATCTTCGCAGCCGAATTCGCTTTGCTGCGCCGCGGCATCGAGGGCAAGCGCCTCGGCCAGCTCGGCGCGCTCGACGCGGCGTATGGGGCAACCGCCGGCCTCGTGATCATCGTCGGCATCATCCGGGTGATCTTCGGCGCCGCAGGCTGGGAGTACTATGTCGGCAACTGGGTGTTCTGGGCCAAGATGATTGCCTTCCTCGGCGTCGGGCTGGCTTCGATCCCGCCGACTATTGCGATTGCGCGGTGGCGGAAGGCAGCGAAGGCTGACGGCGGCTTTACTCCGGCAGCGCCCGAGGTCTCGGCCGCCCGCCGCTTCCTCTATCTGCAAGCTGCGTTGCTGGTCTTCATACCGAGCTTCGCCGCGGCGATGGCGCGTGGTTACGGCGTCTAGCTGCCCTTCGGCGCCGGGGTCTTCGGTTCGAACCGGCACCATTCGCTGATGATACACCGCCAGCAATCGGGCTTCCGCGCCTTGCAGATGTAGCGGCCGTGCAGGATCAGCCAGTGGTGCGCGTGCAGCATGTACTGGTCCGGGATCACCTTCAGCAGCCCCAGCTCGACCGCGAGCGGATTATCACCCGGGGCGAGCCCGGTGCGGTTGGCGACGCGGAACAGGTGCGTATCCACGGCGATGGTCGGCTGCTTGAACGCGATGTTGAGCACCACGTTCGCCGTCTTCCGCCCGACGCCCGGCAGGGTTTCCAGCGCTTCCCGATCCTCAGGCACTTTTGAGTCGAACTTCTCGATCAGCTGCTGGCTCAGCGCGAAGACATTCTTTGCCTTGTTTCGAAACAGCCCGATGGTCTTGATCTTGTCCTCGATCTCGGCCGGGCCCAGCGCCACCATCTTCTCCGGCGTGTCCGCCAGCTGAAACAACAGCTTGGTCGCCTTGTTCACGCCGGCATCGGTCGCCTGCGCCGAAAGCACCACCGCCACCAGCAGCGTGAACGGGTTGACGTAGTCGAGTTCGCCCTTCGGTTCGGGCTCCGCCGCCGCAAAAGCGCCGAAAATGGCTTCGACATCTGCGTTTGGCAGTCGCTTCACTTTTTGCTGCGCCATTTCCGTCATCCCGAATCTGAGCCTATAGTGATGCCCAAGATGACGACCCAAACGCAAGCGCGGCCGCTCTTCGCGGCAAAGCTGACGCCCCATCGATCGCTGGGGCGGAAGGGTTTTCGCGTCGTCATCATGCTTGTGGCCGTGCTCGCCACCATTCCCGGAATCATCTTCTTTTCGATGGGCGCCTGGCCGATCGTCGGCTTTCTCGGCTTCGACATCGCGCTGATCTGGTGGGCGATGAGCACCAGCCGGCGCGACGGCAAGCGCTATGAGGAGGTCACCTTGTGGCCCGATCAGCTGGAGATCAAGCAGGTCGACGGCGTCGGCAAGGAAACCCTCAGCCGCTTCAACCCGTATTTCGTCAAGCTCGTGGTCGACCGCGACTTCAATGAGCGGACCGTGGGGCTGCACCTCCGCACCCGCGACCGCGACGTGATGCTCGGCCAGTTCCTCAACCAGGACGAAAAGTCGAGCTTCGCCAAGGCCTTCGGCACGGCATTGAAGCGGGCGCGAGTTTAGGTCCAGGGCGTCAAAACCGGGTCGCATCTGCGGCCCCGCGCGCCTATCTTCCGCCCCATGAGCAAGCATCAGAACATCATCGCCAACTCGGACTACGAGACCGTCCAGGCAGCGATCGCTTATCTCAGCGAGACGCTGCCCGACGAAACCGA
>JBKJMF010000498.1:0-8135 GCA_046596525.1 Devosia sp.
GCGCCGTTGTCGAAATCCACCGCCATGGTGAAGCTGTCATTGGCGTCGAGCTCATACTCGCCGATCTTGTTGTCGGCCGCCTTGTCGAAGGTCTTCAGCCGCGCGAACACGTGCTCGATTTCGAGCCCCGAGCCGTACGAGGCGAAATCGAGGATATGCACGCCGATATCGCCGAGCACCCCGTTCGAACCGTGCTTCTTCGACAACCGCCACAGCCACTGGCTTTCCGTGCGCCAGTCGCCCCAGGCCTTCGACACAAGCCAGCTCTGCAGGTAGCTGGACTCGACATGCTTGACCGCGCCGATGGCGCCTGACAGCACGATCTCACGGGCCTTCTGCAACTGCGCGACGTTGCGATAGGTCAGGTTGACCATGTTGATCAGCCCAGCGGCCTCGGCCACATCGACCATCTCGAAGGCCTTGGTCGCATCGGTCGCCAGCGGCTTCTCGCAGAACACGTGCTTACCGGCCTTCAGCGCCGCGATCGAGGTCGCGTGGTGGATCGAATCCGGCGTGACGTTGGCCACCGCATCGAACTCGCCCCAGGCGATCGCCGCGTCGAGCGAGGCGAAGCCGTTGGGGATATTGTGCGTGGTGTTGAACTTCTCGAGCCGGTTCGGGTCGACATCGACGCCGCCGACCAGGGTCACCCCTTCGATAGCGGCGAAGTGCTTGGCGTGCTGGGCGGCCATGCCGCCAGTACCGAGGATGAGCATGCGCATATTCGTATTCCTTCGAGATTGGGCGGCTTTGGCGCCCGAGTGTGTTGGTCCGGGCTAAACCCGGTGTTCTTTACGGTCGAGATCGGCGATGAGCGCCAGGTCGAGGATCTTCTGCAGCTCCGCCGCGTGGCGAAAGTCCGGGTCGGCCTGCACGCCGGTCCGCACCGCTTCGGCGAAGCGCTGGTAGTTGGTCTGCACTGGCTCGGCTTTCACTTCGCGCCAGGTAGAAGTCGCGACATCCTCGCCGGAACAGACGCGCAGCAGCGAGCCCCAGTGGCCGTGGCTCAGCTCCAAGCCACCCTTGTTGCCATAGACGCGCAGCCGCTGGTCGTTCGAATGGCCCGATGCCCAGCGCGATGAGTGGATGGTGCCGATCGCGCCATTGGCGAACTCGGCGCTGATGATGAAGCTGTCGTTGGCGTCGAGCACATACTCGCCGACCCGGTCGCCCGGCACTTTCTGGAAGGTCTGCAGCCGGCTGTTCATCGCAACGATCGGCTGTCCGATGGCGAAGGTGGTGAAATCGAGAATGTGGATGCCGATATCGCCGACCGTGCCGTTCGAGCCGTGACCCTTCGACAACCGCCACAGCCAGGTGCCGGCAAGGTTGGCCGCATCGTTGAAATCGCGCAGCGCCAGCCAGTGCTGCAGGTAGCTCGCCTCGATATGCTTGACCTCGCCGATCGCGCCCGACGCGATGATCTCGCGCGCCTTGTGCAGTTCGGCGACGTTCCGATAGGTCAGGTTGACCATGTTGATCAGGCCCGACTGCTCCGCCGCCTCGACCATTTGCATCGCGAGCCCGTAGCTCGGCGCCAGCGGCTTTTCGCAGAACACGTGCTTGCCGGCGGCCAGCACCTTCAGCGTCGTCGGATGGTGGATCGAGTCCGGCGTAATGTTGTCCACCGCGTCGAAATCACCCCAGGCCAGCGCATCGTCCAGCGACGAGAACCGGTTGGCGATGCCGTAGGTGTCGCAGAACGTCACGAGGTTCTCGGGGATGGTATCGACCGCCCCAACCATCTCGACACCCTCGATGGTCTGGAAGGCTTTGGCGTGGCTGTTGGCCATCCGGCCGGTACCGAGGATGAGAAGGCGCATCGTGCTGTGTGAGGTCCGAGGTCTAGACGGGATGAGGGCCACCCGAAGGTGGCCCTGATTTAGATCGTTTTGGCAGGCTTACTTAGGATGGTGCGTGAGCTTAGCGCCACGCTCGACGATGTGCTCGATCGCCTTGTCCACCGGGGTGTTCGGCGCCTTGAGCAGGTGCACGTGGTTGTCTGGGTTGTAGGCCCAGTTCACGCCGTTGCGCAGCACCTGGCCGACCATCTTGTCGTGGTAGGTCGGGTAGGTCTCATGGCCGGGGCGGAAGTAGAAGATGTTGCCGGCGCCGCGACGATAGGTGAGGCCCGAGCGGAACACTTCGCCGCCCTGGAACCACGAGACGAACACCGTCTCCAGCGGCTCCGGCACCGAGAAGGGCTCGCCGTACATTTCTTCGTTCTCGAGCTCGAAATAGGCCGGCAGGCCCTTGGCAATCGGGTGACCCGGGTTCACCACCCAGATGCGCTCGCGCTCACCGGCCTCGCGCCAGTGGAGGTTCGCCGGCGTACCCATCAGGCGCTTGAACACCTTCGAGTGGTGGCCCGAGTGGAGCACGATCAGCCCCATGCCCTCCCACACGCGCTGCACCACGCGCTCGACGATCTCGTCCTTCACGTCGCCATGCGCCGCATGGCCCCACCACACCAAGACGTCGGTGTTGGCGAGCTTTTCGACGGTCAGCCCGTGCTCGGAGTCCTGCAGCGTCACGGTCGAGGTGACGATGTTCTTGTCCTCGCCGATCAGCTTGGCGATCTGGCCGTGCATGCCGATGGGGTAATTCTCGGCCACGGCCTTGTTCTTCTGCTCGTGGACATTCTCGCCCCAGATGGTGGCTCGGATCGTCATGCTGGTCTCCTGCTGTTCGTGGAAAGAGGGCCGAGCTCTCAGCTGCGGCCCTCTGATTTTCGTCGATCTGTCAGTCTGGCCGCCTGCTTCGTCCAAACGGGGAACTGACAAGCAAGTGCGGCGAAAGTCGGGTTCGGTCTCGCAATACCCGAGCGGTTTTAGTTCCGCGCCATCGGCTTTCCATCCTTGTCGAACCGGTAGAGCTTGCCCGGCTGCGGCGCGACCGACAGCACTTCGCCCGCCTGGTGCGGCGACATCCCGTCGACGCGCACCGTCAGCGGCTCGCTGGCGCCGACATCGACATAAACGTAGGTGTCCGAGCCGAGGTTCTCCGAATGGATCACCTTGCCGGACCACATGCCGCCGTTAGGCACCACATTTAGATGCTCCGACCGGACGCCAATGGTGTGCGCCCCAGCCGCGTCAGCAATCTTGCCATTCAGCAAGTTCATTTTCGGGGAGCCAATGAAGCCAGCAACGAACAGCGACTGCGGGTTCTCGTAAAGCTCCATCGGCGTGCCGACCTGCTCGATAACGCCGTCGCGCAACACGCAGATGCGGTCGGCCAGCGTCATGGCCTCGACCTGGTCATGCGTCACATAGATCATCGTGACATTGTGCATCGAGCGATGCAGGTTCGCGATCTCGATGCGGGTCTGCACGCGCAGCGCCGCGTCGAGGTTGGACAGCGGTTCGTCGAACAGGAACACCTTGGGGTCGCGCACGATGGCGCGGCCAATGGCGACGCGCTGACGCTGGCCGCCAGACAGCTGCTTGGGGAGCCGGTCGAGGTATTTGGTGAGCTGCAGCTTTTCAGCCGCCGCCCCGACCTTCTTCTTGATTTCGTCCTTGCTGAGGTTCTGGATCTTCAGCGCATAGGCCATGTTGTCGAACACATTCATATGCGGATAGAGCGCATAGGACTGGAACACCATGGCGATGCCGCGCCGCGACGGGGCGCGCTCATTGACCACCTCGCCATCGATGGCCAACGTCCCATCCGAGATGGTCTCGAGGCCCGCGATGCAGCGCAGCAGGGTGGATTTTCCGCAACCGGACGGCCCGACGAACACCATGAACTCGCCCGACTTGATGTCGAGGCTGATATTCTTGAGGATCTCGACGGTGCCGTACCGCTTGTAGAGATTGTTGATCTGAAGCTGTGACAAAGTTTCTCTCTCCCCCTACTTGACCGACCCAGCCAGCAGACCCCGGACGAAGTACCTCTGCAGTGCGAAGAACACGATCAGTGGTACGACGATGGAGATGAAAGCTCCCGCCGTCAGCAGTTCCCAGTTGTCGCCCTGCGTGCCGAGCAGATTGACCAGCCGCCCGGTCAGCACGACTTTGTCGTCCTGCGCCCCAAGAAACACCAGCGCCACCAGCAGGTCGTTCCAAATCCAGAGGAACTGGAAGATGGCGAAGGACGCAAGCGCCGGGAAACTCAGCGGCAGCACCATGCTGGTGAAAATCTTGAAGTGCGAGGCGCCATCGATGCGGGCCGACTCCATGATTTCGCGCGGCAGCCCGGCCATGTAGTTGCGCAAGAGGTAGATGGCCAGCGGCAGGCCGAAGGCCGTATGCGCCAGCCAGACGCCGAAATAGCCCTTGCTCTCGGTTCCGAGCGCGTTGGCGAAGCCGTTGTACATCCTGAGCAGGGGGATCAGCGACATCTGTAGCGGGACGACCAGAAGGCCCACCACCAGCGCTACGATCAACCCCCGGAAGGGAAAGGTCATCCATGCCAGCGCATACGCGGCAAACGCCGCGATCAGGATCGGGATGACGGTCGAAGGAATGGCCACCGTGATCGAATTGATGAACGATTGCGAAATGCCCTCCGCCGAGAGGACGGCGACATAATTGTCGAGCGTAAAGCGTGGCGGACTGCCGACGACCAGATAGAGGCGCGGACCGTTGGTGTGGGTAAACGCCGTGGCCGAGGTCCAGACATAGTCGCCGTTCGCCTCGATGGTGATCTCGCCACCATCTCGCATGGCGGCCGGAGCACCGGCAGCGTTGGCGCGGAGATCGGCATTGGTCGTGCCGAAGGACTCCACAACCTTGCCCCTGGCCTCTGCGCCGAGGACATTGCCACGGATCACGAAGACGCCGTTCTCTTCGACCTGATCGCCGGCCCGGCCGACGCGCACCGCGCTCTGCTGGGTTGAATCGGTCAGGGCCGTCCACCAGCCGGACACGGCCAACTGGTCCTTGTCACGCACGGAGCTGACCAGCAGCCCGACGGTCGGGAAGGTCCAGAGCGCGACGAAGAACAGCAGCGCCAGATGGGCCATGAGTTTGGAGACGTTGATCCGGCTGCGCGGCGTGCTGGACGCTGCCTTGGGCTGAGCGACGCCGGCGTCGGAAGCGATCATGCTCATCAGCGGGTCCCCACTTCGGCATTCGCGCGGCGGATGTTCCAGACCATGATCGGAACCACGGCGAGCATCAGGATGACGGCGATGGTCGACCCTCGGCCGTAATCGCCCGAGATGAACATCCAGCGATACATGAGGTTGGCCAGCACCTGCGTCTGGAACTCGCCATTGGTCATCGCGTAAACGATATCGAACACCTTCAGCACGGTGATGGTGATCGTGGTCCAGACCACGATCAGTGTGCCCCATATCTGCGGGATCATGATGTCGAAAAAGATCCGGACGTCGTTGGCGCCGTCGATCCGCGCCGCTTCGAGCGTTTCCTCGGGAATGCCGCGCAGCGCCGCCGAAAGGATGACCATGGCGAAGCCGGTCTGGATCCAGATCAGGATCACCATCAGCAGCACGGAATTGAGGAATGGAATGGTGATCCACGCTTGCGGCGGCAGACCCATACCGGTGACGATAGCGTTGAGAACGCCGATCTGCTCGATGCCAGGACCACGATAGGTGTAGACGAACTTCCAGATCACCGATGCGCCGACGAACGAAATCGCCATCGGCATGAAAATCAGCGACTTCGCGATGTTGCCCCACCACAGCCGATCCGCCAGCACCGCGATGACCAGACCGAAGGCCGTCGCGAAAAACGGCACGATGATCAGCCAGCCGATATTGTTGAGCGCCGCCTGCCAGAAAATGTTGTCGGTCAGCGCCCAGGTGTAGTTGTCGAACCCGACAAACTTCTGCCCGAACTTGTCGAAGAACGACAGGCGCAGCGTCTCGAAGACGGGGTAGACAAGATAGATCGTCAGGAACAGCAGGGCCGGGATGACGAAAAGCCAGGGCCGGATCTGCGAGCGCCGCGTATCGCGCCGCGTCACGTCTTCACTGGATAGGCCGGCCTTCGGGGCGAGGAACTTGTCGAGCAGCCAATTGGTGCCCCAGAAGTAAGCCGCGCACGCCGCCAGCGCGATCAGAACTGCGATAACGGCGCCCAGAATTTGCTGGACCATTCACCCCTCCCCCAACCTGCAGAACCGCCTCCCCGGCGAGGACTGCCCATCACCCTAGTGGTGTCAACGGACCCGGCACAATGTGCGCCGGGTCCACGTTCATGTTGCTTAGAGCTTGTCCCAGGCGGCCTGGATCGTATCGGCCACTTCCTGCGCGGACTTGCCGTTCACGAAGTCGACCATGCCAGTCCAGAAGGCGCCGGCGCCGATCGGGCCGGGCATCAGGTCGGACCCGTCGAAGCGGAACGTTGTGGCGTTCAGCAGGATCTGGCCGAGGTCCTTGTTGGCCTGGCTATTGTAGACTTCCGTGTTGACGCCCTTGTGGGCGGACAGGAATGAGCCATTCTCCTGCGCCATCCAGATCTCATGCGCGACCGGAGTCTTCAGAAAATCGATGAAGGCACGAGCCGCCGGCGAGTCCTTGGTGATGGCAGCGAGGTTGCCCGAACCGAGCACCGGCTTGCCAAGCTCCTTGGACGCATAGGCGGGGAGATAGAAGAAGTTGTAGTCTTCACCGGCAACCGAACCTTCGGGGAAGAAGCCGGGGATGAACGAGGCCTGGCGGTGCAGGTAGCACTGCGGCGGCACGGCGAAGAGGCCCTTCGGGCTGTCGCCGAACGAAGTCGTCGCAACTGCGGCAACCCCACCGGCAACCAGCTTGTCGTTCTTGGCAATAGCGCCGAACGCGTCGATAGCCTCGACGATACGCGGGTCGTTGAACTTGATGCTGTTGTCGACCCAGCCGTCATAGACGTCCGGGGTCTGCGTACGCAGCATGATGTCTTCGATCCAGTCGGTAGCGGTCCAGCCGGTTGCACCACCGGACTCAAGTCCGATGCACCACGGCACGCCGCCATCGGCAACGATCTTGTCCTGCAGCGCCACCAGGTCTTCCCAGGTCCCGGGGACCTCGTAGCCCTTTTCGGCGAAGTTGTCGGGCGAGTACCAGACCAGCGACTTCACTTCCTGCTTGTACGGGAACGCATACTGGCCAACGGCGCCGTCCTTGCCCTTGTACTGGCCGAGTGCGGCCCAGGACGAACCGGCGCTGTAGTTGTCGGTCAGCCACTGCGTCGTGTCGGCACCGAGGTCGACCAGCGCACCCTGCGCCGCGAAGTCGGCGAGCAGGCCGGGCTGCGGCAGGATGGTGACATTGGCCGGGCTGCCGGCAGCGATGTCGATGCGGGCCTGCTCTTCGTAGTTCTTCGACGAGCCGTTCTGCACCACGATGCCGGTAGCATCGGTGAAGTAGGACAGCACGGCCTCGAACTGCGCCTTGTCGCTAGGTTCGGACCAGGCGTTCCAGATCGACAGGGTCTGGCCCTCAAGGCCGGTGTGGCTTGCCTTGAACTCATCCAGCGACGACCAGGTGAAGGCGCCTTCACCCTTGGGGAACATCAGCTCCTGAGCATTGGCGGCCATAGCGCCGAATGACGCGGCGGTCAGAAGCCCCGCGAGCATGTACTTGAGTTTCATTATTCTTCCTCCCAAAGGACAAACATGACCGGGAGGCAGCCAAAGGCGATCGACGCCGCGACGGCGTAGATCGGCACTAGTTCCTCCCACAAAAACACTTCGGAAAGCGAGCAGTTCGCTCCGCTAAAGTCTTCCAAAGCGCTTTGAACGAAACCTACCCAAATGGACGAAATCCTGTCAAGCGGGATTCAGCGGCCATTCCTTAACGCCACATTTCGCAAATCGAATAATCATTAGCTATCAATGAGTTGTGGACGCCGACCGGTTAACGTCCGCAGACCACCCGCATTCCGGTCTGAGGTACGAACGTCAAGAATGGTAGCATGAAAGCGCCACTTGCGTTTGGTTTTCAAATCGCTTTGAATGGTGCTCTTGGTGGAGGAGGACGTTCTGCTGTGGGCTCCAGTCGGGGCTTGGTTCGCGAGTGGAATACCACCGCGCGCCGCAGTTGGGCGCATACGCATTTGGTGATGAAACTCAAAGACTTGGCCGCGGAGCTGGGGCTGTCGCAGACGACGGTCAGCCGGGCTTTGAACGGCTTTCCGGAGGTCAATGAGGCGACCCGCCGGCGCGTCAGCGAGGCGGCGAGC
>JBKJMF010000568.1:0-3283 GCA_046596525.1 Devosia sp.
ACTATCTTTGCCGAAGCCGCCAAGGCGTGGTTTGCTGGCACGATGACGGATGAGGCCGCAATTGCTGATATGACGGCGCGGTTTCGGGCGCTGTGTGGGATTTGGGGGGAGTGATGACTGATAGAGACGGCCCCCTCCCGGCCTCCCCCATGAAGGGGGAGGTGAAGAGTCGAGTGCCTGGCAAGATCGCGCCCAGAACTGGATGCGGCACCTCCCCCCTTGTGGGGGAGGATGGGAGGGGGGCGTCTGCCCGAGGAGGATACCTATGACCGACAAGACCATCCGCCTCACCATGGCGCAGGCGCTGGCGCGGTTCATGACCCGTCAGATGACCGTGATCGACGGTAAGAAAGTGCCGATCTTCGGCGGCGTGTTCGCCATCTTCGGCCACGGCAATGTCGCGGGCTTCGGCGAGGCGCTTTACCAGGTTCGCGACGAACTGCCGACCTATCGCGCCCATAACGAGCAGGGCATGGCGCATGCCGCCATTGCTTTCGCCAAGGCCAGCTTCCGCCGCCGCTTCATGGCGGCCACCTCCTCGATCGGACCCGGCGCCACCAATATGGTGACGGCCGCCGCGCTGGCGCACGTGAACCGGCTGCCGGTGCTGTTGCTCCCCGGTGACGTGTTCGCCAACCGCGCGCCCGACCCGGTGCTACAGCAGGTGGAGAGCTTCGGCGACGGCACCGTCAGCGCCAACGACGTGTTCCGTCCGGTGTCGCGCTATTTCGACCGCATCACCCGGCCCGAGCAGATTATCCCGGCATTGAACCGCGCCATGCAGGTGCTGACCGACCCGGCCGAGTGCGGGCCGGTGACGCTCAGCCTCTGCCAGGATGTGCAGGCTGAGGCCTATGATTATCCCGAGAGTTTCTTTGCCGAGCGGGTGTGGACGCCGCGCCGGCCGGAGCCGGACCGCAGTGAACTCGAGCAGGCCGTGGCGGCGCTGAAGGCGTCGAAGAAGCCGGTGATCATCGCCGGTGGTGGCGTGCTCTATTCCGAGGCTGCCGGGACGCTGAAGGCATTTGCCGAGGCGCACGGCATCCCGGTGATGGAAACCAATTCCGGCAAGTCGTCGCTGCCGCATGATCATCCGCTCAACATGGGCTCGGTCGGAGTGACCGGCTCGTCGGCCTCGAACCTCCTCGCCGAACAGGCCGATCTGGTGCTCGCGGTCGGCTCGCGGCTGCAGGATTTCACCACCGGCTCGTGGGCGCTGTTCAAGGCCGAGGGCGTGCAGATCGTCGGGCTCAACGCCCAGCCGTTCGACGCCGGCAAGCACCGGGCGCTGTCGCTGGTGGCGGATGCCAAGGCCGGGCTCGAGGCGCTTGAAGCAAAACTCGGCGGCTGGAAATCGCCGGATGCCTGGGTCGCGACGGCCAAGGACGCCAAGACCAAGTGGCTGGCCTCGGCAAAGGCCGTCACCGACCCGACCAACGCGCTGCCTTCGGACGCGCAGGTGATCGGCGCGGTGCACCGGGCCCGTGGTTCCGGCGCGACGCTGGTCTGCGCTTCGGGCGGGCTGCCGGGCGAATTGCACAGGCTTTGGCCGGCCGGCGCGCCGGGCAGCTACCACATGGAATATGGCTACTCGACCATGGGCTACGAGATCGCTGGCGGGCTCGGCGTGAAGCTGGCGAAGCCCCATGACGACGTCATCGTCATGCTCGGCGACGGCAGCTACATGATGATGAACTCCGAGATCGCCACCTCGGTGATGCTGGGGAAAAAGCTCACCATCGTCGTGCTCGACAACCGCGGCTACGGCTGCATCAACCGGCTGCAGATGGCCACCGGTGGGGCTAACTTCAACAACCTGCTGAAGGACACTTTCCACGAGGTGCTGCCCGAGATCGACTTCGCGGCGCATGCGGCGTCGATGGGGGCGGTGTCTCGGAAGGTCGCGTCGATCGCCGAGCTGGAAACGGCGCTGAAGGCGGCGGAGGCAGACACGAAGACCTCGGTGATCGTGATCGATACCGACCCGCTGATTTCCACCGACGCCGGTGGGCACTGGTGGGACGTGGCGGTGCCGGAAGTCTCAGTGCGTCCGCAGGTGAATGCGGCGCGCAAGGAATATGAGGAAGCGCTGAAGGGTCAGCGGCACTAATCGGAGCATATGACGTGAAGGCCAAACTCGGCATGTCCCCCATCGCGTGGTGGAACGACGATCTGGTGGAGCTCAGCGACGACGTGTCGCTGGAGGAATGCCTGCGCCAGTCGCGCTCGGCCGGGTTCACCGGCATGGAGAAGGGCCGCCGCTTTCCCGATGATCCCGATGTGATGCTGCCGATCCTCCGCGCCGCAGATGTGACGCTGTGCGGTGGCTGGTTCTCCGGCACTCTGGTCAACGAGGACATGGCCGCCAACCAGGCGCGCATCGCCCCGATGATCGAGCTGTTCAAGGCAGTGGACGCGCCCTGCATCATCTATGGCGAAGTGGGCCGCTCGATCCAGGGCGATCGAAGCAAACCGCTCGCGACCAAGCCGAAGCTGTCGGACGACGAGATGCGGGCCTACGCGAAGAAGGTCACCCAGTTCGGCGAATGGTGCGCGGATCAGGGCATGCCGCTCGCCTATCACCACCACATGGCGGCGGTGGTTGAGACCGAGCCGGAACTCGATGCTTTCATGAAGAACTCCGGCCCCGGCATCCCCCTGCTGCTCGACGCGGGGCACCTCGCCTTTGCCGGCGGCCACGTGCTGCGCGCCATCGACAACCATCACGCCCGCATCAGCCACGTGCATGTGAAGGACATCCGCCAGGCCGTGGTCGATGGGCTCGATCGCACGAAGCAGAGCTTCCTCGATGCGGTGGCGCTCGGCGCTTTCACCGTGCCGGGTGACGGCTCGCTGGATTTCGCGGCGGTCGTCCAGAAGCTCGCCGACTATGGCTACGAGGGCTGGTTCGTCGTCGAGGCAGAGCAGGACCCCAAGAAGAACCCGCCGCTGCGCATGGCGCAGGTGGGCCACAAGGAACTGATGCGGGTGATGACGCTGGCCGGCTACACCGTCGAGACGCAGGGTTTCCCCAATCGCTGAGCCGGGCATTTGCGATGCGCCCCCGATCGACTAGTTTGGCGCTTTCGGGAGGAACGGCGTGACGGACGACAACAACGAACAGAAGAAGCCCGGGCTGATGACGCTGCCGTGGTTCAAGCCGCTATACCGGCGGGTGATCCTGATCGCGGTCATCGCGGTGTGGTGCGGCTGGGAGTGGCTGTTCAACCACGACCAGTTCTGGGGCCTGATCACGCTGGCGGCGCTGGCCTACGGGGTCTGG
>JBKJMF010000611.1:0-3829 GCA_046596525.1 Devosia sp.
CGCGAAGCGATCACCGAGAGCCACACCGGCCTGGTGTTCGACCTCGACATGATCAGCCAGCGCATCGCCGGCACCATCGTAGAATCCGGCGGCAACCTGACCAGGGCCCTCGAAACCGCCGGCAATTCGCTGAACGGCGCCTTCGGCGAGCGCACCGAGAGCTTCGTGTCGCTGATCGATCAGCGCACCAGCCATTTGCTGGTCGCCCTCGATGACTCCGCCTCGCGCCTCAACATCACGCTCGAAGATCGTGCCGGCACCATTTCGGGCGCCTTCGAGAACCGTACGCTGGAACTGAGTAACGTCATCGATGGTCGCATGCAGTCGCTGACCGAAGCACTGGACAGCCGCGCCGTGACCCTGTCGGATGCCATCGACAACCGCACCTCGTCGCTGGCCAAGCTCCTGAGCCAGGGCGGCATTACCCTGCTCGACCAGTTGCGCGACCGTGGCCATGAAGTATCGAGCGCGCTCGACATGATCGGCACCCGTATCGCCTCGGATATCACCGGCCGCGCCCGTGAAGCCGAGCAGTTGCTTTCGGGCCTGAGCCATCAGCTCGACGAGCAGGTGCAGATCCAGGTCAACTCGATGGAATCGCGCCTGCAGTCGGCGATGATCGAGCTCAGCGGCGCGCTCGACGACACCACCGAGCGTGCCCGTGTCACCCTCACCGGTGCCGGTTCGCAGAACCTTGCCCAGTTCGACGCCCGCCTCGACGAGATCGCCGTGGTGATCGACAACCGCCTGTCGAGCCTCGACGGCGTCATCGGCGACAAGGGCGACAAGCTGATCGCCGCGCTCGACAAGAACAATGCGAGCTTCGCGGCCCGCGCCAACGTGCTCGAAATGGCGCTCGACGAGAAGTCCGAGCACTTCAACGAGATCGTGTCGCAGCGCACCCGCGAGATGACCGAAACGCTCGGCCAGCGCACCAAGCAGATCACCGAGTCGATCGCCAACCGCTCGCGTGAAATCTCGGACTCGCTCGAAGGCCATACGCAGATCATCGCGGACGCCCTCGACGGCCGCACCCAGCTGCTCAACGAGACGCTGCAGAGCCGCCACGGCGAGCTGAGCGCTGCTCTCGACGAGCATGTGAAGGCGTTCGACGTCACCATTGCCGGCCATGCCCGCGCCATGGACACCAACATCATCACCCATGCCCAGGCCATCGACCTGGCCCTCGGAGCCCGCGTCGAGCAATTCGACACCGTGCTAACCGGCCGCGCCAAGGAACTCGACCAGTCGGTCGCCAGCCGCACGCAGGCCCTCGACCAGTCGGTCGCGACCCGCACGCAAGCCATCGACCTGGCGCTGCAGCAGCATGCGCAGCAGATCGGCGATAGCTTCGACCAGCGCACCCAGGCGCTCGACACCACGCTGCAGCAGCACGCCCAGCAGATCGGCGACAGCCTCGACCAGCGCACCCAGGCGCTGGCGACGACCGTCTCGACCCGCTCGGCGGAACTCTCCGAAGCGCTCAACACCCGTACCCAGCAGCTGGCCGAAACGCTCGGCAGCCACACCGTCGGCATCGCCGCGGCGATCGGCGAGCGCACCAGCGAGCTGGCCCGCACCATCGACGCGCAGGGCACCACTGCCCGCGACCGCATCGACGCCAGCCTCCGCAACGTCACCGAGGTGATGTCGGAGCGTGCCGGCGCGGTATCGACCCTGCTCGAAGCGAAGGTGGCTGAAGTCAGCGAAGGCCTCGGCCGCGGCGTCGACACAGCAATCCTTCGTATGGCGGATGCCGAAGCCGGCGTGAACGCCCGTATCGAAGGCGCTGCCGGGACCGTGGGCGAAAGCGCCCGCAAGGCCGCCGACATCATCGAGACCGGCGTCAATTCGGCCCGCAAGGCTATCACCGACATGGTCGACCAGCGCCTGGGCACCCTGCCCGAGGCCATCACCGCCCGTGCCGACATCACTGCCGAACGTCTGGCCTCGCTGAACACCGCGATCAACACCGCGCTGGTGCAGTCGATGACCGACCTCGAGGCCGGCGCCGACCGCATCGAGGAGACCATCTCCCGCCGTATCGTTTCGGCCACCCAGGTCATCGCCGACGACGTCACGACCACAGCAGACCGCATGGACGTTGCCGTCGGCCGTGCGCTGGCGCAGATCCAGCTGGCGTCGAGCAATATCGACGAGCTGATCTCGATCAAGGCCGTGGCCGCTGCCGACGCCATCGGCGGCAAGGTCGCGGAAATCAACCGCGTCGTCTCCGAACAGACCGACGCCTTCTCGTCGCTCGTCTCCGACAGCTCGGCCCAGCTCGAGATGAGCCTGCAGAACCACGGCAACGTGCTCGCCCAGGCGCTGATCACCAACGCCTCGCACGCCGAAGACCTGATGAACCAGTCGACCTCGCGCATCCTGACAGATGTGACGACGGCCCTGGGCAAGCTCAACGACAGCAACATGCTGCTGCAGAAGGTGCTCGACGCCTCGACGGCGAACCTCGCCAACCTCGAGAACTCGGTCGCCCAGCAGACCGCCACCTACTCGACCACCGTTCGCGAAGCGATCGGCTCGACCGAGGAAGCCGGTCGCCTGGTCACCGAGCATGTCGGCGCCCTGCAGGCCTCGATCGCCTCGATGGTCAACGAGTTCGGCTCGATGCTCGGCAACCTCGATAGCGAGGCCAAGAGCCTCGATACCGCCGCACAGAACCTCTCCGCATCCGGCACGCTGACGCTCGCCAATCTCGACGAGCGCCGTACCGCCATGGACGATCTGGCCCAGGCCTTCACCGCCCGCGCCGACGAGATCGACACCCGCATGCGCGGCTTCGCCCACTCGATCTCCGACACCGTCGAAGAGACCGAGCTGCGCCTCGTCGCT
Organism: Devosia sp.; assembly: GCA_046596525.1. Lineage (GTDB taxonomy): Bacteria > Pseudomonadota > Alphaproteobacteria > Rhizobiales > Devosiaceae > Devosia_A. The sequence continues at coordinate 2,854 of JBKJMF010000611.1, forward strand.
GCCCGCGAGTCGATGGAGCAGCTGCTCGCCTCGACCACATCCAACGTCGCAGAGACGCTGGAAGCCACCTCCGGCACGATCAACGCTGCCCTCGCCGACACCACCGGCCAGCTACAGAGCGTGCTGACCAACACCGCCGAGCAGGTGCAGACCGCCTTGGGCGAAACCACCAGCCAGCTTGAGAGCGTGCTAACCAGCACGGCGGAGAAGGTGCAGAACGCCCTCGGCGAGACCACTGGCCAGCTCGAGGAAGCCCTTACCGGCACCACTGACAAGGTGCAGAGCGCGCTCGCCAACGCCACTGCCGAAATGCAGTCGGTGCTCAGCAAGAGCACCAACCTGCTCGAGGAAGCCCTCGACGGCACCTCGCACCGCGTTGCGACGCAGCTCGGCTCGTTCACCGACACCGCGGCGAACGAGAGCCAGCGCGCGGCCGATGCCTTGCGCCAGACGCAGGCGACGATGATCCTCGAGATGCAGTCGGCCCTCGAAGAAGCCACCCAGCGCTTCAACGAGACGGCTGTGGCCATGCGCGCCACCGCCAAGGAAGTCGGCGCCGAGCTCGAGAGCACCCGTTCGGAACTCGCCCGCGGCGTCATGGAATTGCCGGAAGAGACCAAGTCGAGCGCCGCCGCGATGCGTCGCGTCGTCGCCGAGCAGATCGAGGCGCTGGCGGAACTCAACGCCATCGTCCGCGCCCAGCCGGCAACGCACGACCTGAACGAACGCCGCCCGTCGGCTCCGAGCCGCCAAAGCATCGCTCGCGACGAAGCTCCGTCGCGGCCCGAGCCGCGCCCGGAACCGGTTCGTCCGGAGCCGGTGCGTGCTGCCGAGCCGCCGAAGGCTGAGCCGACCCGCAGCACGCCGCGCTTCGTGCCGATGCCGGATGTCCCGGCCCCGGTGGTCACCGCGCCGCGTCCGCAAACCGTCGCCGAAGCCAAGCCCGCAGCCAAGGCCGAGGAAGGTGGCGGCTGGC
>JBKJMF010000274.1:0-6731 GCA_046596525.1 Devosia sp.
TTCCCCCGCAAGGGCGAGTGGCAAGAGTCGTGGGACGTGTCGGTGAACGTCAGCTGGACGTTTCTTGACTTTGGGCGCACCAAGGCGCAGGTGGCTGAAGCGGCCGCCGTGGCCGGGGCCACGCGCGAGCGCATGGCCGAGTTCGATTCGGTAGTGGCCGCCGACATTCGCCAACGGTTGCTCGATCTGGATTCCAGCATGGCCATGGTCAAGGCGGCGTCCGATGCCGTGCGCAGCGCGGCCGAGGCCCGTCGCGTCGTGGGCGATCGGTTTGCGGCTGGTGTCGCCACCAGCACCGACGTGGTGGTCGCGCAGGTCGCGATGCTCGAAGCCGGGCTGGCCCGCACCCGATCGCTGGCGGGCGTGCGGCTGGCCGAAGCGCGCTTGCACCGCTCCCTGGGGAGACCCTGATGGGCGATGGCACCGACGGTCTTGCGATCGACGTGCGCGGGCTGACGCGCACGTTCGGCGATTTCGTCGCCGTGAACGACCTGTCGTTTTCGGTCAAGCAAGGCGAGATCTTCGGCTTTCTCGGCGCCAACGGCGCCGGCAAGTCCACGACCATCCGCATGTTGTGCGGCCTGCTGCGCCCGACCACCGGCACCGCGCTGGTCGGCGGCGTTGATGTGAGCCGCGACCCTGAGGGGGTGAAGCGGCGCATCGGCTACATGTCACAAAAGTTCTCGCTGTACGAGCCGCTGACGGTCGATCAGAACATCCAGTTCTTTGGCGGCATCTACGGGTTGATGGGCGAGCGATTCGAGGCCCGTCGCCGGTTCGTGCTCGAAATGGCGGGTCTCGAGGGTCGCGAGAGAACGCTGACGAGGGACCTGCCCGGCGGCTGGCGTCAACGACTCGCGCTTGGTTGCGCCATTCTCCATGAGCCGTCGATCGTGTTCCTTGACGAGCCCACCGGTGGCGTGGACCCGCTGTCGCGCCGTCGTTTCTGGGATCTGATCGGCGACCTCTCGTCGAAAGGTGTGACGGTGCTGGTCACCACGCACTACCTGGACGAGGCCGAGCACTGCCATCGGCTCGCCATCATCCACGCCGGCAAGCTGGCGGCGATGGGCACCGCGACCGAACTCAAGCAGGTGTTCTCGTCTCGGCCGATCGTCGAAATTCAAGCCGCGCGCCCGGTTCAAGCCATGGCGGCACTCGATCAGATCGAGACGGTGGAGAAGACGAGCTTGTTCGGCACCGCGGTGCATGCCGTGATGCGCGACACCCACACCTCGCCGGCAATGCTAGCGGCCGCGCTGGCCGCCGCCGGCGTCGACGTGCGCGGCATCGACACGGTGTCGCCCTCGCTCGAAGACGTGTTCCTCGACGTGGTCGAGCGCCTGGGGGCGGCGTAATGCGAAAGATCCTGGCCGTCGGCTCGAAAGAGATGCGCCAGATCCTTCGCGATCGGCGCACGCTGCTTATTCTCCTGTTTATTCCCGTCTTCTTCTTGCTGCTGTATGGCTACGCGCTCAGCTTCGACATCCGCAACGTGCGCCTTGCCGTTCAAGACCGCGACCGCAGCACGCAGAGCCGCGAGCTGGTGTCGTCGTTCGTCAACTCGGGCTATTTCCAGTTGGTTGGCTACGAAGACTCCGACGCCCAGCTGGCACGGCTGGTCGATGCCGGTAAGGTGCGCGCGATCCTGTCGATTCCCTCCGGCTTCGAACGCGACCTCACGCTGAAGCGACCGGTCACCGTGCAAGTGGTGATCGACGGCGACAACGCCAACACCGCGTCCACCGTGACAGGCTACGCCCGGCAGTTGATCGCCGAATTCGGCGCGGTACAAATGGCCGCCCTGCCTGCCCTGAGCGCAGTCGAAGGGATCCCCGATCCCCGATCCCCGATCCCCGTCCTGACCGTCGAGCCCCGCATCTGGTACAACCCCCAGCTGCGCAGCGCCCTGTTTCTCGTACCCGGCCTGATCGCCTACATCTCGATGATCACGGCCGTGGTCTCAACCGCGCTTTCGGTCGTGCGCGAAAAAGAACGCGGGACCATGGAGCAGGTGAGAATGGCGCCGGTGGGCCCGGTGTCGTACATCCTGGGCAAGACCCTGCCGTATCTCGCCATCTCGTTTACGTCAGCCGTGCTGATCGTACTGGCGGCCATGCTGCTGTTCGACATGCCGATGCGCGGCTCGTGGGCGCTGCTGTTCCTGGCGATTGGCCTCTTCCTGATCGGCGCCCAGGCCCAGGGCCTGCTGATCTCGACCATCGCCGAGACACAGCAGGTAGCGTTTCAGATTGCGCTGCTGTCGTCGATGTTGCCGACGATGATCCTGTCGGGGTTCATTTTTCCCATTTCGAGCATGCCGATCGTAGTGCAGGCCATTACCCATGTCGTGCCCGCGCGATACTTCCTGGTGGCGCTGCGGGCCATTGTGCTGAAGGGCGCAGACATCACGGCGTTCTGGCAAGACCTGGTGGCGCTGGCGATCTTCGCGACCGTGGCTATGGGGCTGGCTTCGCTCAGGTTGAGGCGCGAATGGGCCTGAGACGCATTCTTCACCTCATGCGCAAGGAGGTGCTGGAGCTGAAGCGGGACCCACGGTTGTTTGGCGTCGTCATCATCGCGCCGATCCTCCAGCTCACCGTGCTCGGCTACGCCGCCACCACCGACGTCAAGGACGTGCCGATCGTCATCGTCGACGCCGACCGCTCCACCGCCAGCCGGGAACTGATCTACCGGTTTGAAGCGTCGGCCAACTTCAAGATCGTCGAGATGCCCGGCTCGACCAGCGAGATCGATCGCTACCTGGACCATGGCGAGGCGTGGATGGCGATTGGCATTCCGGCTAACTTCGGCCAGGCCGTGTCGGCCGGGCGCGGCGCCACGCTGCAGATTGCCGCGGATGGCACCGATTCGAACTCGACGACCGTAGCCCTGGGTTACGCGCAGAGTTTGATTGCGGGTTACGCCCAGGACCTGGCGGCCGCGATCGCCGGGCAACGGCCGGGCGCGACCGCCGCATCGGGCCAGGCACTCGTGAGACCTGAGATCCGCGTCTGGTTCAACCCGCGCCTCGAGAGCCGCGACTTCATGATTCCTGGCATCGTCGCCCTCCTGTTGCTGGTCGTCACCACCAACCTGTCGGCCATGGCCATCGTCCGCGAGAAGGAAGTGGGCACGCTGGAGCAGTTGAACGTCACGCCGCTGGCGCGCTGGGAGCTGATCGCGGGCAAGTTGCTGCCGTATGCGGTGATCGGCATCATCGACGTGGTGCTGGTGCTGGTGGTTTCGATCTACTGGTTCGAGGTTCCCATGCGCGGCAGCATCGCCCTGCTGTTTGGCATGTGCCTGATCTACCTGATGTCGACCCTGGGCCTTGGGCTGTTCGTGTCGACGATCTCGCGGACGCAGCAGCAGGCGATGATGACGAGCATCTTCTTCTTCCTGATGCCGATGATCTACCTGTCGGGGTTCATCTTTCCGATCGAGAACATGCCGGCGTGGATCCAGCCGTTCACCTACCTCATCCCGCTGCGATACTTTCTAGTGATCGTTCGCGGGATCTTCCTGAAGGGCGTCGGACTGGAGATTCTCTGGCCGCAAGCGCTGGCCCTATTCGCCTGGGGATCAACGATGCTCGCCCTGGCGACGCTGCGCTCGTCCAAACGGCTCGGGTAAACCAACAGGAGATCATGAGCAAGAGAGATCAGAAGGATAGACTCCTGATCCCTTGATCTCTTATTAAGACTCTTGTGCGGCGCGGATGCCGGCTTCCTCATCCACCAGGCTCAACACCCACGCGCCCGCGACGAAGAAGCCGAGAATGGCGATGATGGCGGCGTGACTGTTGCCCGTGAGGGTCACGCTCAGGGTGAAGACCAGCGGTCCCAGCACGGTGGCGAAGCGTTCGGCCACCGCGAAGAAGCCAAAAAACTCTGACGTCCGGTCGGCCGGGACCATGCGCGAGAACAGCGCCCGGCTGAGCGCCTGCGCCCCACCCTGCACCGTCGCGATCATCGCAGCCAGGATGAAGAAGTGCGTGACCGTGGTCATGAAATAGGCGAGCACGGTGGCCAGTGCGTAGACCAAAATGGCGATGAAGATGGCGCGCTTGGTGCCGATGCGCACACCCAGGGATCCGAACAGGAACGAAAACGGAATCGCGAGGAACTGCACCATCACGAATGCCGCGATCTGCGAGGTCTGCTCCACGCCGACTTCCGCACCGTAGACCCCGGCCATGCGGATGATGGTCTGAATGCCGTCCTGGTAGAGCAGCATGGCAATGAACAGCAAGAATGCGTTGCGGTACTTCCGCACTTCGTGAAACGTCGTGGCCAGCCTCGCGAAGGCAGCGACGATGGCGATGCTTGATTCGCTGGCATGGCGGGTCCGGCCGTGAGGTTCCTTCACCGTTCGGAAGATCGGCAGCGAGAACACCGCCCACCACACCGCCACTGAGAGAAACGACGCCTTGATGGCGGGCACCGTGCCGCTGAAGCCGAACATGCCCGGCTGCAGAATCCACGCGAGGTTGATCAGCAGCAACAGCCCGCCGCCGATGTAGCCCATGGCATAACCAGCCGACGACACGCGGTCGGTCTCCTCGGCCTTCGCCACGTGCGGCAGCAGCGAGTCGTAGAACACAATTGAGCCAGACACGCCGATGTTGGCGATGAAGAACAGCAGCGAGGCCAGGCCGATGTCGCCTTCGCCAATGAAGACCATGGACGCGCAGGCGGTCGTGCCGATGGCGATGAACAGCGCGAGCAGGCGTTTCTTGGATCCGCTGTAATCGGCGAACGCGCCCAGGATGGGCGCCGCGATCGCAATGGTAGCCATCGACACGGTGGTGACCAGCCCGAAGCGGGCGGTCGCCTCCGCCGGGGCCATGCCCGCGGCGGCATACGACGCGTAGAACCCAGGGAAGACCGCCGTGACAACGGTGGTGAAGAAGGCGGAGTTGGCCCAGTCGTACCACGCCCAGGCGCGCTGCTCAGGGGTGACCAGGCCCACTCGGGCCATTAACCGGGCAATCATGCCCGCCCATCATAGTGCGATGCTCGCCAGAGGGCGGGTCTGAAGACCCGCCCCTACGCTCCGATGCCAGAAGGGCAGGACTTTAGTCCTGCCTAACGTGCTCGAGTGATTTTGAGTTCGGGCAGGTCCTTGTCCGCCGTTGCCCACGCCTTCAACGCGAGGTCGAATTCCCGACGGGCGGCAGGCTGGTTGCCGGCGTTCTGGGCCACCAGCGCGAGGGCATAGTGGCTGCCGAAGTAGGCCGGGTCGTGTTCGGTCATGAGCTGCGCCATTTGCCCCGCCAGTTCCCAATCGCCTACCGCTCTTGCGGATCGGGCCATGGCTTCGAGTCGGAACAGTGACTGGCTCCAGGCGTCTGGCCCCGGCAGCGAGCGCCATTTCTGTGCGGCGCTCAGCATCATCTTGCGGCCTTGTTCCCGCTGCGCGCTGCGCAGCCTGAACTCACCCTGCAGGGCCTCGAGGCCAATGAAGACCAGGTCCTGGCCACCGGGAGAACCCTTGAGCGCGCGCAGGGCCGCGTTCGAGGCTACGCCGGCATCGGGGACGCGATTCATCGCGAGCAACGCGAATCCGGTCTCGACATGGCCGGCGGCCTGGACGAGTGGATTCGGGTGCGCGATCAACACCTTCGCGGCTTCAAGGGCTTCGGCCGGACGATTGCGCGCCAGCAGATACGCCGGCCACTCGCGCTTGTTGATCACTTGCACCAATAAGTTCGACGGCAATCCGAACGACTGCTTCAGCAGTGGTTCAGCCTTCTTCATCTGGCCGAGATACTGATACGTGGCCGCCAGCAGGTCGAGATTGTGTTGATGGTGCCAATCGAGGTCGGCGCCGATCTTCTCGCGCGCGAAGTAGTCACGCTGCAGCTGGTCGGCCGCCTCGAACTGCGCCAGCGCCTCAACCGGCCGTCCCGCACGGCGCAGCTCATGCCCATGCATGTGAACGGCGTGAGGCACCGCCGCTGCCTGGGCGGCATAGGCCGCGGCGTTGGTAAGTGATTCGGTGACGCGTCCGCTGTTCTCGAAGGCGTGCGCCAGGTAGTGACGTGCGCCGAAATGGTTTGGCGATGCCTTGAGTGCGCGCTCGAAGAACAGCACCGACGCGAGTACCGAGCCTTGCCCGCGATCCGCGGGATCCGGCGACTCCGCCACTCCGCGCTTCAGGATCAACTCCACATCATCGGGAAAGGCCACGAGCGCAGCATCGAGGGCCCGGCGATAGGCGATGAGTTTCGTGGGGTCGCCCGGAGCCTCCTCAGCCGCCATCTGCAGCGCTCGCGCCTCAATGTGATACCGCTCGTGCGCCGTCGCCTTAGGCGCCAAGGGCTCGCCTACCTGCACTCGTATCTGTGGATTGAAGCGGCGCGTTCGTTTAATCAGGCGCTGCGCAGTGATCCCGGTCTTGCGCTGGCGCAGGTGGGCTTGAGCTACGCCTACATTGAGGTCAACAAGCCCACTGAGGCGCGGCAAGCGATCGAGCGTGCCTCCGCCTTCGCGCGAGGCGCTACGGCGGACAAGCGGAGTTTGTCGGTACGCGAGTTGGCGCACGAGCGGGATCACATTGAGGCGCGAGCGTTGCAGATGGCTGCTGAGGAAGCTCCGGGAGACCCCACGAAGCTCGCCGCCTATCGCAAGGCGCTCGATGCTGCGCTGGTCGCATTCCCCGATGATGTGGAGTTGATCCTGAAGCGAGGGGTGGCGGAGTCACCGGATCCCGCGGATCGCGGGCAG
>JBKJMF010000148.1:0-2644 GCA_046596525.1 Devosia sp.
TTGAACTTGGACGGATTGACCACCGGATTGCCGGCCGCATCGAGCACGATAGTGCCGTCCTTGCCCTTCTTGAGCAGGGTTTCGGGTACACGGACCTCACCGGCGATAATCACGCGATTGGTGGTGGCGAGGGTCTCGCAAGCGATGCGAACCTTGGAGGGGTCCATGCCGGTCTTCTTGGCTTCGCGGAATACCAGGTCGACGATTTCATCGGAAATCCGGTCGCAAACCTTGTCCGGATGACCCTCCGAAACCGATTCCGAGGTGAAGAGGTAGGAAGACCGAGCCAAGGTGAAACCCCCGAAAAGTGCTCATAAAGTGCGAAAATCGCGCAGTTGGGCCTGTGTTCTGCCACTCGCAGGGTGCGCGGTCAAGCCATATAAAGGAAGCTTTATGTCTCGGTTTGGCGCCGTCGCAGAAAATTCATGCGATGCGACGCGGGCGACGGGCGGCAACCAGCGAGCCGAGAACGCCCAGCACCACCGCGACCCAGAACGGCAGATCGCCGAAACGGTTGAACAGCGTGCCGCCCGGAACCGGTTCCGAGGGCAAGACGTCCAGTACGCCAACCTGGTTTTCGGCCAGCTGCGCGACTATGCGGCCGAGTGGATCGACGCTGAGCGTGACCCCGGTATTGGCGGCGCGAAGCATCGGCAGACCGGTCTCGACGGCACGCATGCGGGCATGGTGGGCGTGCTGCGCCGGGCCGATTGAGCCCATGAACCAGGCGTCGTTGGTGACGTTGAGGATGAACTGCGCCTCCGACGGATTGCCGATGTCGCCGGGGAATACGGCTTCGTAACAGACCAGTGCCAGGAAGGGCGGCGTACCGGGCGGAGTCATCAGGCGACGGCCATCGCCGGCGGCCCAGCCATTGGTGCCGGGGACGAACTGGTTGATGCCGAACAGCCGCCAGAAGCTCTGGAACGGCAGGTATTCGCCAAACGGCACCAGATGCGACTTGTCATAGCTGGCGACGACCTCGCCGGCAGAATCGATGGCGAGGATGGAGTTGTAGCCCGGGTTGTCCGGGATCGGCAGGCCATCGTCGTCCAGCGGCTCACGCGGCGCGCCGGTCAGCAGCAGTGTGGTGTCGGGCAGCATGCGGGCGATGCGCGCGATGCCATCGGGATAGTTGGTGAGAAAGAACGGGAACACCGATTCCGGCCAGATCAGGTGAGTGACGCCGGCCAGGCCCGAATCCGCGGGAGTGAGCTTGCTCTCCGACAGGCTGATCAACTGGTTGATGATGGCGTCAGGGTCGGCCACGCTCCAATCGGCATGCTCGAGAACCATCGGCTGCACCATGCGAACCTTCATGTCGGTGCGTGCGGTGAGCTGGGTGCGGTTCAAGCGCCAGTTGCCGTAGCCGACCTGAGCGGCGATGACCGCGATGGCGAGGAAGATCGGGATCAGCCGGCGCACCAGGCCGCGCTGGTCGGCGGGCCAGATCAGTGCCGGCGTCATGGCGATGAGCGCGGCGAGGAAGGTGAGTCCGTAGGTGCCGATCACCGAGGCGAGCTGCAGCATCTCGTCATTGGCGGTGAGCGCGTAGCCGAGCAGATCGAACGGGAAGCCGGAGAACAGGTGGCCGCGCCCCCATTCGGCCAAGGCGAGGAAGCTGGCGAGAGTGATGATCCGGAAGGCGCCGCCTGACCACAGGATGTGGGCGAGCGCACTGCCGAGGCCCCAGAACAGTGAGAGGATTGCGGCGAGGCCGACAATTGCGAACGGCATCAGGACGAGAAAGAAGTCGCCTTCTTCGAAGAACGCCGCGCCGAGCCAATGGAGCGCTACGGTGAAGTAGCCGAGACCGAAGGCGAAACCGATTTGAAACGCCGGCCCAACCAGCCGGCGCCACCCGCTTCGCCGCTCGGCGCCATCGAGGGCCCAGACCCAGACCGGCAGCGCGAGGAACAGCGCGGGAAGAAGAAAGAATGGCGGGACCGATGCAGCGGCCAACGCTCCGGCCGCAACCAGGATCAAGAAGCGCCGCCAGCCATGGCTCAGCATCACGGTCTCGGCGAGCCAGGTCATGCGGCGCTCGAATCAAAGGGCATGTGGCAAGGTCGCGAGGTGGAGGCGTCGGGTCAAGACGGCATTGCCAGGAGCAATGCCGCAGACGCAGCGGGGAGACGGTAGGTGACGAACTGGATCAGGACGACAGCCGAGGAAGCGGGATTTGCCGCCAACATCGAGCGAAAGCTCGCGGCGGGGCTCGAGTCCGGCCTGCTGCTTCCCATGCATGCGGTGGCGATGAGCCGCGCCAGCAAGATGGTGCTCGAACAGTACTACGAGGGCGAGGATGAGAGCTGGGGCGACTCGCTGGGCCGGGTGAGCTTCGGGCCTGAGGTGCTGCACGACCTGCGGTCGGTGACCAAGAGCATCGTCGGACTGCTCTATGGCATTGCGCTCGAGCGCGGACTGGTCCCGCCGATCGAAGCGCCAGTGATCGACGCCTTCCCCGAATATCCGGACCTGATTGCCGACCCGGAGCGGCGCAAGGTGACCGTCGAGCACACACTCAACATGACGATTGGCATGGAGTGGGACGAAAACAAACCCTACACCGACCCGACCAATAGCGAGATCGCCATGGAAATGGCGGCGGACCGCTACCGCTTCATCCTCGACCGGCCGATTG
>JBKJMF010000199.1:0-2802 GCA_046596525.1 Devosia sp.
TGTTGATCGAGTTTAGAGATACCCCCACCCCTGTCCCCCCCGCAAGGGGGAGGGAGACCCTCACGGTCTGCCTTCGTAAACCTCACACTCGGTGCAAGTGTTGGCGTCTCCCTCCCCCTTGCGGGGGGGACAGGGGTGGGGGTGCTCTTCCCGCACCGGCGTCACCCGGCATGTTTTCTACGGATACCCCTGCCCTACAGCAATATCTGACCTGCCTCCGGTTCCTCCGGAATCTGCCAGCCGTCGGGCAATAGGCGGCCCAAAGCGGCGGCGGCGTGGGCTTGGCTGAAGGGCTTGGTGAGGACTTCGTTGGCGCCGAGTTCCTTGGCGCGGGCGATGGTTTCGCGGTTGGGATAGGCGGTCATCATCACCACCGGGACTTGCCCGTTCTTTTGGCTATTACCGGCAAAGCGCGGGTCGCGGATCACTTCAAGCAGCGCGGCGCCGTTCATTTCCGGCATGTACCAATCCATGAACACGATATCGTAGCGCGTCGCCTGGATGGCGCCGACCGCCGGCGCGGCGCCGGCCAGTTCATCGATGGCGACGAGGCCGAGCTTGCGCAGGGTTGCAGCCACGGCAGTGCGCGCATAGGCATTGTCGTCGACGACAAGTGCCCTGAGGTCTTGCGGCAGGATCATTGGCGTTTGGCCCCCCAGCCGATTCGCCGCTTGTTTTGTCGCGAGATCGAACAGGAAGAGTCTGGCAACTCTTCCCGACCTCGCTATAGGCGCCATCTATTTACCGGGAGTTAACCATGTCAACGCCGACCGAGGTGAGCCGCTGCGGCTGGGCCGGAAGCGATGCGCTGTACCAGCACTATCACGACCGCGAATGGGGGCGGCCGGTGACGGACGACACGCGGCTGTTCGAAAAGCTCTGCCTCGAGGGTTTCCAATCCGGGCTGGCGTGGATCACCATCCTGCGCAAGCGCGAGAACTTTCGCGCAGCGTTCCGTGGCTTCGACATCAACAAGGTGGCGGCGATGGGCGAGGCCGATGTCGAGCGGCTGCTGCAGGACGCGGGCATCGTGCGGCATCGCGGCAAGATCGCTTCGACCATCAACAATGCCAAGAAGACGCTGGAGATCCAGCGGGAGTTCGGCTCGCTCGCGGCTTACATCTGGCGATTCGAGCCGGAGCCGGTGAAGGGGCCGATCGTTTCGGGGAGCATTCCGGCGGAGACCGAGGCGTCGAAGGCGCTGAGCAAGGACCTTCGCAAGCGCGGGTTTTCGTTTGTCGGGCCGACGACCAGCTACGCCTTCATGCAGGCGATGGGGCTGGTGAACGACCATGTGGATGGGTGTTTCTGCCGGGCGGAAACCGCGGCGGAGCGGACGGCGCTGAAGCGGCCGGCGTAACGCGATGCCCATCTCTCCCCTTGCGGGAGAGAAAGCGATTTCTTGGGTTTAGCCCTTCGCTAAGTCCTAGAAATCGCAAGAGAGGGGATATTGGAGGCACGTTGGCTCCGCACCCCCTCTCTGGCGAAAACTAAGGCTTAGCGAAGGGCTAAACCTAAGTTTTCGCTTTCTCCCCCGCCAAGGGGGAGATGGGGTCGGCGTGTGTGGCTGCATGGGATGAGCCACACACACTAGGGTCACTGCCTGATCAAGAACAGAGCCATGAGCTCCAGGCCGGTGACGTTGCCGACCAGCGGCAGGCCGTCTTTCTGCCTCTCGCGAGGCGAGAGCGGTTGGTTGACCTCTGGCTTCCGGCGTCTGCCGCCGGGGAATTTGAGTAAGAACATTGCTTGTCCGGACGCGTGTGGCGCCGGCTCCCTGAATGATGAATTGGGTGGTGGAGGCCGGCTCGCGCCGACCTCCAGTCTTTCCGCCTACATCCGGAAATCGGGCGGCAGCCCGATATCCTTCAGCAGGTGGGGCGACAGCGGGGCTGCGCTGCCCTGGCGGTAAGGCCGGAGCACCTTGCGCAGCATCGCGTCGGCGCGGCGCCGGGCGAGATACAGGCGCAAGCGTGCGAAGAGGCCAAGCTGCCCGAAGTCGCTTACGGGGGCATTGAGGATGCGCGACGTGGCGCGATCCCTGACGATCAGTACCATTTGGTTATCCGGGCCAAGCCCGGTCCTCTGGTGAAATCCAGGGACACCGGAGCGATCGATCGCTCTATCGGTAGTCCCAGTGGCTAATCGGCTCCATCACCTCGGGCATCAGCCCGAGATCGCGACGGAGATGCGGCGGCACAGGTGGCGAGCCGCGAGACTTGTAACGTCTCGCCGCGCGGGCCAGCTGGGCGTTGGCAAGCATCGTGACGACAGCAGAAACCACTGCGCCGGCGACGCCGACATGGGTGTGCGCCTGGGCGCGGTTCATGCGTGCCGGGGCACGGGTCTGGAGTTCGAGAGTCATTGATGCATCCGGGCGCAATGCGGCCCGGTCCTCTGGTTGAGAGACAATGGGGTGGCGACGGAATCCGGACGCGCGAAGGCGCCGAATGGCGATGCCGGTTGCTGGGGTTCAGTCGAGGCTAGAAAGGGCTGGCAGGAAGGACCCCTGGGAGGGGTCGGCGCGAACTAGGCGCGATAGAGACCAGCTGGGTTAACGCCAGGACCGGAAGCGAACATCGAATGAATCATACGTCGCCTCCTTCTTGGTTGGCGTTGAACGAGGTGCTGTTACGCCGACTCGGAATCGAAGCCAACCCCCGATGCGACAGCCTGACGCATCATGCATGTTACTGTTGCCGCAAAGACACAGGTGCGTTCCTTGAGTCGAAGGGGGCTTTCCGTTAGGAACCAGCCTCAGATTCCGGGCTCAGACCAGCAGACACCATGACCGACAAGAAG
>JBKJMF010000479.1:0-7439 GCA_046596525.1 Devosia sp.
CTGCTTGGCCGGCCGAGTTGCCGGCGCCGACCACGAACACATCCTGCCCCGCCGTCCCCATCGCCTCGGTCATCGCCGCGCCATAGTAGAGTCCCGCCCCCGACAGGCGCTCCGCCCCCGGCACATCGAGCAGCCGGTAGGACACGCCCGTCGCAACGATCAGCGCCTGCGCTGCAACCTTGCTGCCGTCACTCAAGGTCAGGATATGGTAGCCGTCCTGCGTCTCGAGCTTCATCGCCTCCACCGGCGTCAGGATTTCCGCCCCGAAGCGCCGCGCCTGCTGTACCCCACGCCGCGCCAGGTCGGCGCCGCTGAGCCCGACCGGAAAGCCGAGATAGTTCTCGATCCGCGAACTGGTACCCGCCTGGCCGCCCGGCGCCTCCCGCTCGATCAGCAGCGTCCGCAGCCCCTCAGATGCACCATATACTGCCGCTGCCAACCCCGCCGGTCCGGTGCCGACCACCACGAGATCGTACGTCTCGGACACGGCATGCGTATGCAGCCCGACCTTCTCGGCCAACGCCGCAATGGTCGGCCGCGACAGCGCCGTGCCGTCGGCGAGAATCACCAGCGGCAGCGGCTCGGCCGCGGCGCCGGCAAGTTCGCGCAGCGTCGTCGCTTCCGCCTCGGTTTCGATATCGAGCCAGCGATAGGGGATCAGGTTCCGGGCCAGGAAATCGCGCACCCGGTGGCCGTCCGCCAGCCAGCGATGGCCGATCACCCGCACTCCCTCGAACACCGGCTGGTAGTTGGCGCGCCAGTCGTCGAGCAGATCGTCGAGCACCGGGTAGAGAAGGTCCTCCGGCGGATGCCACGGCTTCATCAGGTAGTGGTCCAGCTTCACCTCGTTGATCGCCTTGATCGCCGCATCGGTGTCGGCATAGGCGGTGAGCAATACTCGCCGCGCCTCCGGGTAGAACTCCATCGCATGGGTCAGGAACTCGACGCCGTTCATTTCCGGCATCCGCTGGTCGACCACAAACAGCGCCACCACCCGGTTGGCGAGTTTCAGTTCACCGAGCACCGTCAGCGCCTCCGCCCCGGACGCAGCGCGCTCCACATCATAAGCGGCAGCGTAGTGTCGCCGCAGGTCACGCGTTACGGCGGCGAGAACCGAGGGTTCGTCGTCGACCGCGAAAATCACCGGTTTTTCCATCGGCTAGGCCTGCATGACCTGGGGCAGGGGCACAGTTGGCGGTGGCAGCTTGATCTCGTCCCGCAAGCTCGCCGCCTCCTCGCGCGCCTCCGCCGCTGCCTTGGCGTCGCCCAGCGCCTCCGCGACGTCTCCGACGATGCTCAGCGCATTGGCGAGGTAGGGCTTGAGCCCCGTTCTCCGGAAATAGTCGACGGCCCCCGCGATCGCCTCGCGCGCATCCTGCGCCCGCTCGAGCCGCAGCAATGCGCGTGCGTAGGGCATCGACAGCGCCGCCACCACGAAGTCGTCGTCCGTGCCGCGCGCACTTTCGATGGCGCCGCGCATCTTCTCCATCGATCCGGTCGTGCCGCCCTTCGCGAACTCGGCCTCGCCGACGCCCGCCCGGATCATGTTGATGTAGTAGTCCATCCCCACCGCGTCGGCGAGCTTCAGCGAGTGTGTGAACTGCGCCAGTGCGTCATCGATGTGGCGGCTGTCGAGCTCGCCGCGTCCGATGCCGAAATAGCCGGCACAGGCGCATTCGAGTCCGTTGGCCGCCATTGCCCGCTCTGCCCCGATCCGCGCGTGCATCAGCCCCTTTTCGATCTCGCCCATGTCGTAATAGGCCATACTCGCGCCGATATGGACGTCGGCCTTCTTCACAGGCGAGCTGATCTTCGCCACCATCTCCAGCGCTTCGTCGATCAGTGTATTGGACTCGTCAAAGCGGCCCAGCCGCGCCAGCGCCATGGCCCGGTATACCAGGGCATGCCCCAGCACGTCCGGCGCATCCAGCTTGCGCGCCAGCGCGATCACCTCGCCGAGCTTCTCCTCGCCCGATTTGGCATCACGTTCGACCAGCGACCAGGTGGCGATGAACAGCGGCAGCAGCAGCACCTGGTCGTCGCCCGTGTCCGTCGCGAGACCCTGTGCCTCCTCGAGGAACGGGAAGCTGCGGGAGGGGAACCCAGTGACCATGTGCACATTGCCGGTCCAGGACAGCGCCAGGCCGAGCCGCCGCTTGTCGCCGAGTTCGCGCGCCAGCGCCACCACCCCCTCCAGCCGTTCGAGCATCCCGTCATACTGGGCGCGCCGGTTGCGCACCCAGACCCATTCGAAGACCGCATCGATGTAGTCCTCGGGCCGCCGGTCGGGCATCTCGTCGTACACGGCAAGGATGCGCTCGCGGTGCTCGAGCTCCTCGCGCACGGCGTAGACCCGCCGGGCATTCTCGGCTGCCACCTTGGCGTATTGCAGCGTGCGCTTGAGGTCGCCCGCCTCCTCGAAGTGATGCGCCAGCATCGCGGCGAACTCGTCGCGCCGCTCCGAAAACAGCGTTTCGAGCGCAGTGCCGCAGCGCGCATGCAGGTCCTTGCGGCGCGAGCGCAGCAACAGATCGTAGGCAGCCTCGCAGGTCAGCGCATGCTTGAAGATGTATTCGCGCTCCGGGTCGCGGGCCCGCTCGCGCACCAGTTGCTCGTAGGACAGCGCAGCCAGATGCGGCTCGACATGCTCGATCTGCTCCGCTGCCGGCCCAGCATGCAGGACCGATTCCAGCACCCGGTGCTGGAACACCCGGCCGATCACTGCCGCGGTCTGCGCCACGCGCTTGGTGGTCTCCGGCAGACGGTCGATACGCGAGCTCAGCACGCCGGCCAGTGTGTCGGGGATCGTCACTTCGAGGATGGCGCGGGTGGCGCGCCAGTGCTCACCTTCGTGCACCACCTGGCCGCCATCGATCAGCGAGCGCAGCACTTCTTCGAGGTAGAACGGGTTGCCCTCCGAGCGCTCGAGAATCTGCGCCCTGATGCTCTCGGGCAGCTCCTCGATGTGCAGCAGGTTCCCCAGCAGCTCACCGGACGCCGAGGCATCGAGCGGTTCGAGGTCGATGCGGGCGAAGCTATCACCGAGGCTCGCCTGCAACCGGTCGACCAGTTGCCAGCTCGGCGCCTTGCGGTCCGGCCGCAGCACGCAAACCAGCATGATCGGCTCGAACACCGCCAGCGTCGCCACCTGCGCGATCAGCTCAAGCGTCGCCGTGTCCGACCAGTGCAGGTCGTCCATCACCATCACATAGGGGGTCATCCGGTTGTCGGCGTGGATCACCGTCTTGATGGCATTGACTACCGCTCCGGCGACGCCATTGACCACCGCCTCGCCGCTGAGCGAGGCGAGCGCCACGCGGCTCTCTTCAGTGTCGACGGCCAGCATGATCTCGTAGAACGGGATGTCGGTTATCTGCAGCCCGAGCCGCGTCACCCACGCCTTCACCTTGTCGCGCACCACTGGCGCCGCATCCATGTCGGTGGCGCCGACGATCTGCCGGCCCAGTTGCCGCCACGGATAATAAGGGATCGATTGGCCGTAGGAGATGGCGCGTGACTCGCGCCACACCGCCTGCACCCCGGCCTTGGCGTCGCGCAGATGCTTGAGTTCGGCGATCAAGCGGGATTTGCCGAGGCCGGCCTCGCCAACCACCGCCACAACAGCACCTAGGCCCTTGTCGAGCGCGTCGAACCGCTCGCGCAGCAGGCCGATCTCCTTGTCGCGCCCGACCAGCGGCGAGGTCAGGCCCTCGAGCCCGCGCGTCGGCCCCGGCGCCGCCTTGACCCCAAGCACCACGTAGGACTCGACCGGCTCCGCCTTGCCCTTCATGGCGATGCCGCCGCGCGGGCTGAAGTCGAACAGCGCGTGCACCAGCTTGTGGGTGTCGGCGCTGATCAGCACGGTGCCCGGTTCGGCTGCCGACTGCAGCCGCGCCGCGATGTTCGCGGCGTCCCCCATCGCCGTGTACTCGGTCTTGATCGCGTCGCCGACAAAGGCCAGCACCGCCATCCCGGTGTTGATCCCCACCCTGATCTCGAAATCGAAGCCGTAGCGCTGCTTGATCGTGACCCCGTAGGCCTTCGCCGCGTCCTGGAGTTCCAACCCCGCCCGCACCGCCCGCTCGGCGTCGTCCTCATGCGCCACGGGGGCGCCGAACAGCGCCAGCACCGCATCGCCCATCAGCCGCGAGACGGTGCCGCCATAGCGCGCCACGGCGGCGTTCATCACGCCAAAGGCGCCGTTCATGATCTGCGCCCAGTCCTCGGGGTCGAGCTGCTCGGCGATCGAGGTCGAGCTGGCCACGTCGGCGAACAGGACCGTCGCGAAGCGGCGCTCGCCTTCGATCGGTCGCGCCACCTCAATGGCCGACCCGCAATTGCTGCAAAACCGTGCACCCTCAGCGTTGCCGAAGCCGCATGTCGAGCAAGTTAGCATTGCCATCTCGTTTCGGGCTCGAGATGCGTCACAACGGCCGGAATTCTCGAGCGCAACCGGCCGAGATACTCGCAACGTGGATGCTAGTCCTCAACCGGGGGAGGGGCAAGCGGTGCGGGAATTCGCCGCAATTGACAACACCGTGTGCCAGTGTATCGTCAGCCGCTAAGTATCGGGTGCCAAAGCAAATTTGGCCCCGAATCGATCTGACGTCTGACTATTCGGGCTGTATTCGGTCCTGCGGCAAGCAGGGCGTGTCGCCGGAGACGGACAAAGACACGCCGCCGCATCTCTTGGTACATGGCCCCGAAGCATGGGTTGTTGCCTTCTGTTTCATCGACGACCCACCGGGTGAGGATGAACAAGAGATGGTCGTTGCAGTCGTTCTCGTCCTGATCGTCGTCGGCTCGGTGGTGTTCCACTTCCTGAGCCCCTGGTGGTGGACGCCAATCGCCTCCAACTGGGGCTATATCGACAGCACAATCATCATCACCTTCTGGATCACCGGCGCCGTATTCGCCGCCGTGGTGCTCTTCGTTGCCTATTGCGTCTGGCGCTTCCGGCACAAGGAGGGGCAGAAGGCCGACTACGAGCCGGAGAACAAGCGGCTTGAGAACTGGCTGATGGGCCTCACCGCGGTGGGCGTTGTCGCAATGCTGGTACCGGGCCTGTTCGTCTGGGGCCAGTTCATCAGCGTGCCGGCTGAAGCCACCGAAGCCGAAGTGGTTGGTGCGCAGTGGCAGTGGGCCTACCGGTTACCGGGCGCCGACGGCAAGCTCGGCCTCTCAGACACCCGCCTGGTCGCCGCAGATAACCCGTTTGGCCTACAGCCAACCGATCCCAACGGCCACGACGACGTGCTGATCGAGGCCGACTACCTGCACCTGCCCATCGACAAGCCGGTCAAGATGCTGCTGCGCTCGGTCGATACCCTGCACGATTTCTACGTTGCCGAGTTCCGCTCCAAAATGGACATGATCCCCGGCGCCGTTACCTATTTCTGGTTCACCCCCATCCGCACTGGCCAGTTCGAAGTGCTCTGCGCCGAGCTCTGCGGCACCGGCCACCCCTACATGCGGGGCGGCGTCGTGGTCGATACCCAGGAAGATTACGACGCCTGGCTCGCCAGCCAGCAGACCTACGCTCAACTTTACGCTCCGGAGGTGTTGAAGACGGCCACTCTAGACTAAGGCCGCCGACCTCCCGGGCGCGATCCCAACATCAGACAAGTGCGAGGAGGCACGCTGATGGTCGACGCCACACACGGGCCCGATGCCCACGCTGCCGAGTTTCCGGATGTAGAACTCTATCATCCGCGGAGTTGGTGGACGAAGTACGTCTTCTCGCAGGACGCCAAGATCATCGCCATCCAGTACGCCAGTACGGCGCTGGCCATCGGCATGCTGGCGCTGGTCCTGTCCTGGCTGATGCGGATGCAGCTGGCGTTCCCGGGCTTGCTCGATTTCATCGACGCCGCCGCCTACTACCAGTTCATCACCATGCACGGCATGATCATGGTGATCTACCTGATCACCGCGCTGTTCCTCGGCGGCTTCGGCAACTACCTGATCCCGTTGATGCTGGGCGCCCGCGACATGGTGTTCCCCTACGTCAACATGCTGAGCTTCTGGACCTACCTGCTCGCTGTGCTGGTGCTGGTCGCCAGCTGGTTCGTCCCCGGTGGACCGACCGGCGCCGGCTGGACCCTCTATCCACCGCAAGCGATCATGGCCAACACGCCCGGGCAGGAAGGCGGCATCGTCTTGATGCTGGTGTCGCTGATCCTGTTCGTCATCGGCTTCACCATGGGCGGCCTTAACTACATCGTCACCGTGCTGCAGGGCCGCGCCCGCGGCATGACGCTGATGCGCATGCCTCTGACCGTCTGGGGCATCTTCGTCGCCACCGTCATGGCCATGCTGGCCTTTCCGGCGCTGTTCGTCGCCTGCGTCATGATGCTGTTCGACAAGCTGCTCGGCACCAGCTTCTTCATGCCGGCGCTGGTCGAAATGGGCGAGCTGCTGCCGCACAATGGCGGCAGTCCGATCCTGTTCCAGCACCTGTTCTGGTTCTTCGGCCATCCCGAGGTCTACATCGTCGCGCTACCCGCCTTCGGCATCGTCTCCGACCTCATCAGCACGCACGCGCGCAAGAACATCTTCGGCTACCGCATGATGGTGTGGGCCATCGTCATCATCGGCGCGCTGAGCTTCGTAGTCTGGGCCCACCACATGTATGTGAGCGGCATGAACCCCTATTTCGGGTTCTTCTTCGCCGTCACCACGCTGATCATTGCCGTGCCCACCGCGATCAAGGTCTACAATTGGGTGCTGACCCTGTGGCGCGGAGACATCCACCTCAACCCACCAATGCTGTTCGCGCTGGCCTTCATCGTCACCTTCGTCAATGGCGGGCTGACCGGCCTGTTCCTCGGCAACGTGGTGGTCGATGTGCCGCTCTCCGACACTATGTTCGTCGTCGCCCATTTTCACATGGTGATGGGCGTCGCGCCGATCCTCGTCATCTTCGGCGCCATCTATCACTGGTACCCCAAGATCACCGGCCGCATGCTCGACAACACGCTGGCGCACCTCCATTTCTGGGTTACCTTCCTCGGCGCCTACCTGATCTTCTTCCCCATGCACTATCTCGGCATCATGGGTGTGCCGCGGCGCTACTTCGAGTCGGGCGACATCTCGTTCCAGCCGCCCTCCGCCAACGACCTAAACGTCTTCATCACCGTCATGGCGCTGATCGTCGGCGCGGCCCAGCTGGTCTTCGTCTTCAACCTGATCTGGTCCATCCGCCACGGCAAGCCGGCCGGCGGTAACCCGTGGCGGGCGACGACGCTCGAATGGCAGACCCCCGAAACCCCGCCGGCTCATGGCAATTTTGGCCGCGAACTGCCGGTGGTCTATCGCTGGGCATATGACTACAGCGTGCCCGGCGCGCCCGAGGACTTCATCCCGCAGAACCAGCCCGGCCCGACGCCCCCGCACCACGAGGGCAGCAAGAAATGACCGTCGTCATCATGTTCTTTGCC
>JBKJMF010000559.1:0-8284 GCA_046596525.1 Devosia sp.
ACGTAGTCACGTTTGATCACGATTTGTTCTCATGCACAAGCCTCGATCCGCTACTTTGAGACGCTCGTGATCGACAACCCCACCGATCTTTCGGCCCTCCCCCCCTCCGGCAAACTCCTCGGCCTCGATCTCGGCACCAAGACCATTGGGGTCGCCATCTCCGACGGCATGCGCTACTCGGCCACGCCGCTCGAAACCATCAAACGGCTGAAGTTCACCCAGGATGCAATTCGGCTGGTGGAACTGATCGCCGAGAACGAAGCCGTGGGCATCGTGCTCGGCCTGCCGCTCAATATGGATGGCTCCGAGGGTCCCCGCGTCCAGTCCACCCGCGCCTTCGCCCGCAACCTTGCAGCGAAGATCACGATACCTATCGTGTTCTGGGACGAGCGGCTCTCCACCTCCGCCGTCACCCGCACGTTGATCGAGGCCGATGTCCGGCGCGACAAGCGCCGTGAGGTGGTCGACAAACTCGCCGCCAGCTATATCCTCCAGGGCGCGCTGGAACGGCTGCGCCGAGGCTCGCTGTAGCCATTCGCCCAACCTGAATCTGCTTTTGGAAAATGCACGGCCAGACTGTACATGCTCGGCCCCTCGCGCTAGACCCCCGCGAACATTCGGAACGGAGCGGCATGGCAACTTCTTCGCCAGCATCGGTCACCGGCGGCCAGGGGGCTGCGAGACCGGCTTTCCGCCATCGCCATCTTCTCGGCATCAGCCAGCTCAACCAGTATGAGATCGTCGATCTCCTGGATCGGGCCGAGGCCATGATCCCGATCTCCCGGCAGCCGCGGAAGATCCTGCCGACGCTGACCGGCAAGACCCAGATCAACCTGTTCTTCGAGAACTCGACGCGCACCCAGTCGAGCTTCGAGATCGCCGGAAAGCGGCTCGGCGCGCAGGTCACCAACATGTCGGTGAAGACCTCATCGGTCAGTAAGGGCGAGACGCTGGTCGATACCGCCGCGACGCTCAACGCCATGCGCCCCGACGTGATCATCGTCCGCCACGGCTCTTCCGGCGCAGTGGAACTGTTGAGCCAGAAGGTCGGCTGCTCGGTCATCAATGCCGGCGACGGCGCGCATGAGCACCCGACCCAGGCACTGCTCGACGCCCTCACCATCCGCCAGCACAAGGGCCACCTCGCCGGCCTCACCGTCGCTATCTGCGGCGACATCGCTAACTCCCGTGTCGCCCGCTCCAATCTCCTGCTGCTCGGCGCCATGCAGGTCCGCACGCGAGTAGTAGCCCCCCGTACCCTCTTGCCCAAGGGCATCGAGGCGCTGACCCCGGAAGTCTTCACCGATATGCGGCAGGGCCTCGAAGGCGCCGACGTGGTGATGATGCTCCGCCTGCAGCACGAGCGCGCCAACGGCCAGATGATCCCCTCGGTGCGCGAGTACTACCATTTCTACGGCCTCGACGCGGAGAAGCTGGCTTACGCCAAGCCCGACGCCATCGTCATGCACCCCGGCCCGATGAATCGCGGCGTCGAGATCGACCCGGCCATCGCCGATGGTGACCGTTCGGTGATCACCGAGCAGGTTGAGATGGGCGTCGCCGTCCGCATGGCGGTGCTCGATGCCCTGCTCAACGACCCGATGCGGAACGAGCCATGAGCAAGCCCATCGTCATCGCCAACGCCCGCGTCATCGATCCGGCCACCAACCGCGACGCTCCCGGTGCAGTGCTGATCGAGAACGGCAAGATCGCCGACATCACCAATGGCGCGCCGCAGGGCGTGCCTGATGGCGCCGAGACGTACGACGCCAAGGGTCTGATCGTCGCGCCGGGGCTCATCGACATGCGGGTGTTCACCGGCGAGCCCGGCCACGAATACCGCGAGACCCTCGCCAGCGCCGCCGAAGCGGCAGCCGCTGGCGGCGTCACCAGCTTCCTGCTCATGCCGGACACCGCACCGGTGATCGACGACGGCGCGCTGGTCGATTTCATCCTCCGCCGCGCCAGCGCCAAGGCCTCGGTAAACATCCTGCCCGCCGCCGCCATCACCCGCGGCCTCAGGGGCGAGGAGATCACCGAGTTCGGCCTGCTCAAGGAAGCCGGCGCCGTCGCCCTCACCGATGGACGCGAATCGATCCAGTCGGCCGGCCTGCTGCGCGCCGCCTTCACCTACGCCCGCAATTTCGAACTGCCCATCATCCACCACCTTGCCGATCACACCCTGGTCGGCGACGGCGTGATGAACGAGGGCACGCTGGCCACCGTCTCCGGCCTCAAGGGCATTCCGGGCGAAGCCGAGACCATCCCGCTGGCCCGCGACCTGCAGCTCGCCGCCCTCACCGGCGTCCGCTATCACGCGGCGCAGATTTCAACCGGCATCGCTGTCGAGCTGATGGCCGGCGCCAAGCGAAGCTCGTCCGAGGTCTCGGCCGGCATCTCGATCAACAATCTCTCGCTCAACGAGAACGACGTCGCGCCCTATCGCTCGTTCTTCAAGCTGTCGCCGCCGCTCCGCTCCGAAGACGATCGCCGCGCCGTCATCGAAGGCCTCAACTCCGGCGCCATCGACACCATCCATTCGGGGCACGATCCGCAGGATACCGAGGTGAAGCGCCAGCCGTTCGCCGAAGCCTCCGACGGCGCGGTCGGGCTCGAAACCCTGCTCGCCGCGGCGCTCCGCCTCGTCCATTCCGGCGATGTGCCGCTGCTCACCCTGCTCCGCGCCATGACCAGCCGTCCGGCCGAGATTCTCGGGCTCGCCTCCGGCCGCCTCGCCGTCGGCGCGCCGGCAGACATTATCATCATCGATCCCGACTTCCCCTGGGTGGTGAAGGAAGCCGCGCTCCGCTCGCGCTCCCGCAACACCGCCTTCGAGGGCGCCCGGATGCAGGGCGCCGTGATGCACACGTTCGTTGCAGGCCGTCCGGTCTTCAGCCATGCTGCGACGACCGAGGGGGCCGATGCATGAACTTTCTGATCGCAACCGTACTGGGGTATCTCCTCGGCTCGATACCGTTTGGCCTCTTGCTGACGCGCGCCGCCGGCATCGATATCCGCTCCATCGGCTCGGGCAATTTCGGCGCCACCAACGTGCTACGGACCGGCAACCGCTGGCTCGCAGTGGCGACACTACTGCTCGACGCCGGCAAGGGCGCCGCCGCGGTGCTGCTCGCCCGCTACTTCCTCGTCCCCGGCGCCGAGACGCCACTGGCGGCCGAGTTCATCGTTTACGGCGCCGGCATCGGCGCCTTCTTCGGCCACTGCTTCCCGGTCTGGCTCGGCTTCAAGGGCGGCAAGGGCGTCGCCACTTATATCGGCGTGCTGCTCGCCTGGAACTGGGTCGTCGGCCTGATCTTCTGTGCCGTCTGGCTGCTGATCGCCGTTACCCGCCGTTTCTCATCACTCGCCGCCCTCACTGCCTCCGCCACAGCCCCGGTCTTCGCCTATGCACTCGCCGGCAGCGACATGCAGGGCTTCACCTTCGCCGCTGCCTGCGCGCTTGTCAGCCTCGTGGTCTATTTCAGGCACTGGCAGAACATCCGGCGGCTGTGGAGCGGCACGGAGCCGAAGATCGGCTCGGAAAAGCCCAAGGTCGGCTGAACCATGGCGCGCGACGGCATCGAACTGACGCCGTCGCAGCGCACCGCATGGTTGCGCCTCATCCGGACCGACAATGTCGGGCCGCAGACCTTCCGCCAGTTGATCAATCGCGAGGGCTCCGCCGAGGCCGCGATCGCCTCGCTGCCCGGCCTGCTGAAGCGCCTCGGCACACCTTCCCGTATCCCATCGATTGCTGAAGCCGAAGACGAGATTGCCGGCACGGAAAAACTCGGCGCCCGCTTCGTCGGCTCCGGCGAGCCGGACTACCCGCCTTTGCTCCGCTACATTTCCGGCGCCCCACCACTGGTCGCCATCGCCGGCGGCTACAATCTCGACTGGTGGCACACCGTCGCCATTGTCGGTGCGCGCAACGCCTCCACCGCCGGCCAGAAGTTCGCACAGATGCTTGCCGGTGATCTCGGCGAAGCGCGCTACACCGTGGTCTCCGGCCTCGCCCGCGGCATCGACGCCGCCGCTCATAAGGCGGCGCTTCCCACCGGCACCGTCGCAGTCCTCGCCGGCGGTCTCGACCATATCTACCCGGACGAGAACATTCCGCTGGCGCACCAGATTGTCGAGCACGGCGGCGCGCTCATCACCGAGATGCCGCTCGGCTGGGAACCGCGCGCCCGCGACTTCCCGCGCCGCAACCGCCTCGTCTCCGGCCTTACGCTGGGAACGGTGGTCGTAGAAGCCGCCAAGCGTTCGGGCTCACTGATCACCGCCCGCCTGGCGCTGGAACAGAACCGCGAAGTCTTCGCCGTGCCCGGCTCGCCGCTCGATCCGCGGGCCGAAGGCGGCAATGCGCTGATCCAGCAGGGCGCCAAGCTGATCACCGGCGCCGCCGATATCATCGACACGCTGCGCGAGGCCGATCCGTCGCGCACCAGCCTGCTCGAGCCCGATTGGCTTCCCGATGGCGACGTGTTCGACCCCGCCCCGCCTTCCAGCGACGAGCGCTCCCGGCTGATCGATGCGCTGAGCGTCACACCGGTTGCGGTCGACGACGTCATCAAGTCCACCGGCATCGCTATCAGCCGCGTGCAGACCCTGTTGCTCGAACTGGATCTCGAAGGCCGTGTCGAGTGGTCAAGCGGGCAGTTGGTGGCGCTCCGCCCCTGACCGCTCGGGCCACAGCCCAACGACGGCGAAACCGAGCCACAGTACCGCCGTCGCCAACGTCGCCGCCAGCCATCCACCCTTGAAGAAGCCCGGTAGCAGATAGTCGAGGAACGGATTGGCGAACCACGGTGGCGACATGCTGTCGACGCTGGCCGAGACCATCGAGATCGCAAGGCTGATCAGCAGAAGCAACAGCGCGACGGCCTTGGCCGGCCAGCCGGCCGGCCATGCAAACGCCAGCGCCAGGCTGATCAGCGGCAGCGCCGCCACCAGGTGCCGCGGCCCCGTCGATGAGCCACCGTCCCAATAGAAATAGCTGGCGTTGATCAGCAGGAAGCACAGCAGCACCCCAATGATCACGATAGCGACCTCGCGGGTCGGGGCCTGCTTCACCATCGCCACCAGCCCGATCGGTACCATCAGCAGCACCGGCGCTAGCGGCAGAAGTCCACGGAAGTGCCCGAACAGCAGTTCGCCCAGCACCATCGGCTGCGGGAAGGTGATGCCGAAGAAGCCCTGCCGCATCCCCTCGAACCCCTGCACCTGCGAGTAGCCCAGCCGGAACGGCGATCCGAATGTCACCTGATTATAGGCCAGCAGCGGCAACAGCCCGACGATCCCGCCGGTCACCAGGCCAATACAGTCCCGGACGCGCTGTTTGGAGCGGATCAGCAGGAATAGCCCAACCACAGCCCCGGCTGGCGCCGCAGTGATGTCGATCACCAGCAGATACCCAAGCAACAGCCCCGTCAGCGGCGCCACCCAGGCCGATGGCCGGGCCAGCACGATCAGCGCCACCGTGCCCAGGAGAATCGCACCCGAAAGCGAGTGCGCGAACACGGTCGTCGACCAGCCGAAGAACGGCGTCCCCAGCGCCAGCGCGCAACTGGCGAAAGTCGCCGCCGCGTTACTGGCGCCCAGTCGCAATGCCAGCAGATAGAGCAGCATCACCGACAGCGCAGCCGGCAGCGACACGGTGGCGATGGCCACGGCGCGCACATAAACCGCCAGCGTATCGAGATCGCTCGGATCGCTCGGCACTCCTGCGGCTTCGAGCGCCACCCGGGTGCCAACCACCACTGGCACGGCGAGGAACGAGATGCCCGGCTGCTTGTCCGCGTAATGGTGACCGTCGAAGAATGCCTTATCGACGGTGTAGGGCGCGTAGGGGTCGATATCGACGCGCCCCTCGCTCAGCGATAGGGCAAGCCCGACACGCGTCACGTGCTGCGGGTTGAACGGGTCCTGTGGCGCCAGCCGCGCGAAGGCGATGAGCGCCAGCACAAAGATGATAGCCGCCTTCACTAAGCGCATGCCCGGTCCCAAACCTGCATCCCGCATAGCACGAGTCTCTTTATGCTTTGCTGAGCTGCAACTTTCTTCCCCCCTTAGGGGGAATGCCGAACGGGGCTGCCGCGCTGGTTGACAGCCCCAAACCGCTTCACCATGTTGCGCCGCGTTCGACCGCCACTCCTGAAAGCCCCATCCCATGAAGCTCGTCATCGTTGAAAGTCCGGCTAAGGCCAAGACAATCAACAACTATCTCGGCAAGGACTATGAAGTCCTGGCGAGCTTCGGTCACGTCCGCGACCTGCCGGCCAAAGACGGCTCGGTGCTGCCCGACGATGACTTCGCGATGATCTGGGAGGTCGATACCAACTCCAAGAAGCGGCTCGCCGACATCGGCAATGCGCTGAAGAACGCCGACGAACTGATCCTCGCAACTGACCCGGATCGCGAAGGCGAAGCCATTTCGTGGCACGTGCTCGACGTGCTGCGCTCGAAGAAGCTGATCAAGGACAAGCCGGTCAGCCGCGTCGTCTTCAACGCCATCACCAAGTCGGCGATCACCGAGGCGATGCTGCATCCGCGCCAGATCGACGAACCCCTGGTCGACGCCTATCTGGCGCGCCGCGCTCTCGACTACCTGGTCGGTTTTACCCTTTCTCCGGTGCTCTGGCGCAAGCTGCCCGGCTCGCGCTCCGCCGGCCGCGTGCAGTCCGTGGCGCTTCGTATCGTCTCGGATCGCGAACGCGAGATCGAGAAGTTCCGCGCCCAGGAATACTGGTCGATCGCCGCCAAGCTGAGTGAAAAGGGCAAGTCCTTCGAGGCTCGCCTCTACTCGGTCGACGGCAAGAAGACCGACAAGCTCGATGTCGGTACCGGCCCCGAAGCCGAAGCGCTGAAGGCGGCCATCGAGGCCGGCACCTTCAGCGTCTCATCGGTCGACAAGAAGCCGACCAGGCGCAATCCCTACCCGCCCTTCACCACCTCGAGCCTGCAGCAAGACGCCTCGTCGCGCCTCGGCTTCTCGCCTAGCCGCACCATGCAGATCGCACAGCGGCTCTACGAAGAGGGCATCATCACCTACATGCGAACCGACGCCGTGCAGATGGCGCCGGAAGCGATCGACGAGGCACGCCGCTCGATCGTCAAGAATTTCGGCGCCGAGTACATCCCCGAGAAGGCGCGCATCTACCAAACCAAGGCCAAGAACGCCCAGGAGGCGCACGAAGCCATCCGTCCCACCGACATGTTCCGCCATCCGGACACCACGCGCGGCGACCCGGACCGGCATCGGCTCTACGAGCTGATCTGGAAGCGCACCCTCGCCAGCCAGATGCGCTCGGCCGAGATCGAACGCACCACTGCCGACATCTCGGTCTTCGCCACCAGCCGCGACATCGCGCTGCGCGCCGTCGGCTCGGTCGTCACCTTCTCCGGCTTCCTCGCGCTCCATGGCGTCGAAGCCAAGGAAGATCGCACGCCGGATGGCGAAGAAGACGAGGATAGCCGCGAGCTGCCGCCGCTCAATGTCGGCGACCGGCCCAAGCTCGAGGAAGCGCTGATCGAACAGCACTTCACCCAGCCGCCGCCGCGCTACACCGAAGCCAGCCTGATCAAGAAGATGGAAGAGCTCGGCATCGGCCGGCCTTCCACCTATGCCGCCACCATGAGCGTGCTGCAGGACCGCAACTACGTGCGGCTCGAAAAGCGCACACTGATCCCCGAGGATCGCGGCCGCATCGTCACGGCGTTCCTCGAGAGCTTCTTTAATCGCTATGTCGAGTACGGCTTCACCGCGGCGCTCGAAGAGCAGCTCGATCTGATCTCCGACGGCAAGCTTGCCTGGAAGGACGTGCTGCGCGAGTTCTGGACCGAATTCCAGCGCCACGTCGAAGAGATCAAGGATCTGCGCGTCTCCGAGGTGCTCGATGCCCTAAACGAGATGCTGGCCGACCATATCTTCCCTGCCAAGGCCGATGGGTCCGATCCGCGCCGCTGTCCCACCTGCGGCACCGGCCAGCTGTCGCTGAAGCTGGGCAAGTTCGGCGCCTTCATCGGCTGTTCGAACTACCCCGAGTGCCGCCATACCATGCAGCTCAGCGATGCCGCAGCGGGTGGCGCCAGCGAAGCCGCGGCCGGCGACGGCATTCTCGGCACCGATCCCGAGAGCGGCCTGCAGGTCACCTTGAAGTCGGGCCGTTTCGGCCCATATGTCCAGCTTGGCGACGGCGAAGCGCCGAAGCGCTCCTCCCTGCCCAAAGGCTGGTCTCCCGACACCCTGACGCTAGAGCGAGCGCAGCAATTGCTGGCGCTG
>JBKJMF010000065.1:0-11322 GCA_046596525.1 Devosia sp.
GGGGCGCGGGGGTGACTGGTGGCCGGCTCAGCCTCGCCGAGGCGGAGCAGATGGTCGTTGAGCGGCTCGGCGCGACGCCGCGCGCAGAGCATTCGCGGTTCGTCGGGCTGGTGATGGAGCGTCTGGCGGAGCTGCTTGGTGCGGACTGCGAACTCTGGCGGGTGGTCGGGCTGGTACACGATCTGGACTACTTCGCCGTCGGCAGCAACTGGGGCCGGCACGGGCTGATGACGGGGGAGTGGCTCATGGGTCGCTTGCCAGCTGAGGCCCTGCTGGCCATCGCCGGGCACGATCATCGAACCAGGGGTGCGGAGCGACACGTCTGTCGCGCAAATGTTGCGGTTGGCGGATGGGCTGGCGGTGCTGGATGAGGACGCTGGCCGGGAGCGGACCGTGGCAGCGTTGCGCGGTGGGCCCGAGGCACTGAGCGGGATCGTTGGGAGCCGGCAGTTCCTCGTCGACATCATTGGCGGGATCGCGGCGTGGCGTGGCGCTGGCGACGCTGGCCGACATTCTCGCGGGCTTGCCGAGGCAAGGGCAACGCCAAAGCTGATGCTATGGTGCCATAGCAGGCTTGCGCGAAGCGGCTGATCAGCGCGTCAAAGCCCGCCGGACCGCCCTCCCGGCCGACGCGGCCTACTTGGCACTAGCGCGCGTGCTTTCCATCGTGGCGGTGCGGTACTCCGGGTGCCCGTTGGGGCGGTAGGCCTGGATGATTACGCCATTGGAGGTGGAGCGCGTCTCGATCAGGTCGAGTGCTTTGTCTGGGCCGGTGGCGGGGAAGAGCCGAGTGCCCTGGCCGAGGATCAGGGGGCAGGTGAAGAGGTTGATCTCGTCGACGAGATCGTTGTCGAACAGCCAGCGGACGAGTTTACCGCTGCCGTGCACCTGCAGCTCGCCACCGGGCCGAGCCTTGAGCTCGCGGACCGCGGCAGCGATGTCGCCCGAGAGGACTGTCGTCTTTGCCCATTTGGGATCCTGGAGCGTATTGGACACCACGTATTTGGGCCGCGTGTTCAACGCGACCGCAACGAGGTTGTCCTCGGGGATCTCCTTGATTGCACCCCAGGAGCCGGCGAAGACCTCGTAGGTCCAGCGGCCGAACAGGAATGCGTCGGCGCGCCCATAGATTTGGCCCAAAGCATCGCCCGTCGCTTCGTCGAAGACCGGCGCAACCCATCCGCCGCGTTCGAAGCCGCCGCGGCGGTCCTCGTCCGGCGCGCCGAGCCCCTGCATGACTCCGTCCAGGGAGATCATTGTCGTGGTTGTCAGCTTCATGGCCGTGTTCCTTTCTCCGAGGCCAGCCGTCGCTCGCGTGAGTTGAACGGGCGCACCTCGACCGGGGCGCGGCAGGCAACCGCGGCCTTGCGGCCCCACGCCAGCGCCTCCTGCATGTCGGCGGCTTCGAGCACCCAGAAGCCGCCTACGTGTTCCTTGGTCTCGATGTACGGCCCGTCGGAGACGAGCAGCTTGCCATCGGGTTTCAGCCGAACCGACTTCGCGGACCCGGCGCTGTCGAGGCCGCCCACGAAGACTACGACACCTGCAGCCTTCATCTCCACGTTGAGCGCGGTGATGTCGTTGCGCGTCGCTTCGTCCTCGGAGGCCGGTTCAAAGTCATCAGGATGGTGGATGGCGACCAGGTACTGCGTCATGGCTCTTCTCGCTGTTCGATCGGGGCGGCTGCCCTAGCTTCACCTTATGGTCGAACTTCCGGGCCCGGATTCGACAAGGCGCCCAGGAAATATTCCGGATGGCACTCTCGTCTGCAACGCGGTCAACCCTGTTCTGGATGCGGCAGGCCGAGCGCCTTGGCGGCCCAGGGCAAGGCTGAGCGGAGGAAGTGCAGTTGCATTTTCCGGATGGCCGGCCCCCGCTTGTGCGGCGGCTTGGGTGCGCGAATGGCATAGAACCCGGCGATGGCGCTGATCAGCTCGGGCTCGTCGAGCGTGATGTCCCAGGGGGCGGGGCCGCCCTCGGCGTGCAAACTCGGCAACCAGGCGATCAGGTCGAATTCGGATTGCCGCGGCGGGCCCAGTTCCAATCGACCAAGTAGGTCCGGTCGCCGGAAGAGCAGAGGTTGTCGCTGCGCACATCGACATGGACGAGCGCATCTCCCTCCAGCCGGATATCGGCTTCGGCCTGCACCAGAGCTGGCAGGCACCGCTCCAGCCATGCTGCCGAGGTCAATCCGAGGTCAAGGAACGGCCGGGGGTCGTCCTGGATTTGGTGCCAGCCCCGGAGGTCCGACGACAGTCCTGCGAAGTCGGGCAGGTCAGCCGGTGCAGGTGTTTCGCGTAGACGTTCCAGGAGGTGCAGGACGCGCTGGACGTTCGTATCGGACCATTCCCAGGACCACTCCGCGGTCGAGAGATCTTCGAGGATGATGAGCGGATAATTGGCTTCTCCCCAGCCATGGAGCCTGGGCATGAAGTCTGCCGATATGGCTCTATACGCTCTGAACTCGTCGCGGAGCCAGCCGGCCGTGTCTTCATCGGTCGCATGTTTCACGAATGCCGATGTGCCGTTGTCCAGCTGAACGACCCAGCGCAGTGCAACGGTATAGCCCCCGCCCACGGGCGGGAGGAGGTGACCCTGACGCCAGTGATGGCTTCTACCTGCCTGGCGATGGCGTCCGGGAGTTCCATTTCATCTCCGCCGTCTCGGGTAAGTCCGTCCCCATGGGACCGGAATCTCTTCTTCGAGTGCCCCACAGCATGCCAGTCTTTCGTTCGTCCCCGGAAGTAAAACATCCTTCCAGGTGGTTGAATGGTGGGTCTAGTGGGCGCAATTCTGCAGGCCAAAGCCGGTGGTTTTGCTGGCAGAACAAGGAGAAGAGACGTGAAACTCTTGAGGACATTGCTCGCCGCGAGCCTCGTGCCGCTGCTGCTCGCGACACCGGCACTGGCGCAGTCCGCGCTCGACCAGATCAAGCAGGCAGGCGCGCTGCGGATCGGCACCGAGGGCACCTATGCTCCCTTCACCTTCCACGACGCCTCCGGCGCTCTCGTCGGCTTTGACGTCGAGATCGGCCAGGAAGTGGCGAAGCGGATTGGTGTCGAGGCGCAGTTCGTCGAGGGCCCGTGGGACGGGCTGATCGCCGGCGTCGATGCCAACCGCTACGACGTGGTGATCAACCAAGTCGGCATCAACGATGAGCGCAAGGCCAAGTACGATTTCTCCGAGCCGTATATTGCGTCGAAGGCAGCACTGATCGTGCGCGCCGACAACGCTGATATCACCAGCTTCGAGGGCCTCGCGGGGAAGAAGGCGGCGCAGACCATCACCAGCAATTTCGGCAAGCTGGCGCAGGCGAACGGGGCCGAGATCGTGCCGACCGAGGGGTTCGACCAGTCGATCGCGCTGGTGATCCAGGGTCGCGCCGACGCGACGATCAATGACAGCCTGTCGTTCTTCGATTTCAAGAAGCAGCAGCCGGACGCCAATGTGAAGATCGCGGCGACGCAGGCGAACGCCGACTTCTCGGGCGTGCTGCTGGCCAAGGGCAAGCCCGAACTGCTGGCGGCGATCAACAAGGCATTGGCCGCGATCAAGGCGGACGGCACCTATGCGACGATCTCGCAGAAGTATTTTGGCGCGGACGTCTCGCAGTAGCTTCGTTCCGTCGAGCTAGACTAAATGGATCGGCCGAACCCTCGGCCGGTCCATTTTCATGACCAGAGGAACAGCGTGATGCCGCACTGGCTCTCCTTGATGATCGAGTCGCTGCCGTCCCTACTTTGGGCGTGCGTGGTGTTTACGGTGCCGCTGACGGTGCTGTCCTTCGGGCTCGGCATCGGCGTCGGATTCCTCGCAGCGCTGGGGCGGCTGTTTGCGCCATGGCCGGTGGCGGCGTTCGTGCGGTTCTATGTCTGGATCATCCGCGGCACGCCGCTGCTGGTGCAGCTGTTCCTGATCTTTTACGGCCTGCCCAGCGTAGGCATCGTGCTCGACGCGTTCCCGGCGGCGCTGATCGGCTTCACGCTCAATGTCGGCGCCTATACTTCGGAGATTATCCGGGCGGTACTTTCGGCCGTGCCGAAGGGCCAGTGGGAAGCCGCTTACTCGACCGGCATGACCTGGGCGCAGGCGATGCTGCGCATCATCCTGCCGCAGGCCGGACGTATTGCCGTGCCACCGCTGTCCAACACATTCATCTCGCTGGTCAAGGATACCTCGCTGGCCGCGGCGATCACCGTGCCGGAGCTGTTCCGGGCGGGGCAGCGGATCGTCGCCACCAGCTACGAGCCGCTCATCCTCTATGTCCAGGTGGCACTAATCTATCTCGTCGTGAGCTCGGTGCTGTCCACCCTGCAGGCGAGGCTCGAAAAGCGCCTGTCGCGTTATGGCGGCTATATCGAGGCCGCGTCGTGATTACGCTCGAAGGTATCGAGAAGAGTTTCAGCGACCTGCATGTGCTGAAGGGCGTGAGCCTCGTGGTGCCCGAGGGCGGGGTGACGGCGCTGATCGGGGCGTCGGGCAGCGGCAAGAGCACGCTGCTGCGCTGCGTCAACCTGCTGGAGGTGCCGCAGGCCGGGCGCGTCCAGATCGATGACGCGGTGGTTGCCTTCTCCCCGTCGTCGAGACCCGATCGCCACGCGGTCCTGGCGCTTCGCCGGAAGACCGGCATGGTGTTCCAGAACTTCCAGCTGTTTCCGCACCTGACGGCGCTCGAGAACGTCATGGAAGGGCTGCTGACCGTCTTGAGGTGGCCGCGCGACAAGGCCCGGGCGCGTGCGCTTGAGCTCTTGGACAAGGTCGGCATGTCGCACAAGACCGACGCTTGGCCCGCCAACCTCTCTGGCGGGCAACAGCAGCGCGTGGCGATCGCTCGGGCGCTGGCGCCGGCCCCCAAGGTGCTGCTGTGCGACGAACCGACATCGGCGCTGGATCCGGAACTGGCGGGCGAGGTGGTCGAGGTGCTGGCGCAACTGGCGCGCGAGGGCACGACGATGCTGATGGCCACGCACGACCTGCGGCTGGCGTCGACGATCGCCAGCAATGTGGTGTTCCTCGATGGCGGCGAAATCATCGAATCCGGCCCCGCGGCGCAGGTTTTCGGCTCGCCATCGAAGGATCGTACGCGGCGGTTCGTCTCGAGTTTGACGGCACAGGCGGGTCGGTAGGCGCCAGATGAGTGCGGCGGCAAGGCGAGCATCTCAAGCGATCTTGCGGCGGTAGGTGGCCATGGCGAAGGTGTAGGCGACGAGCAGGATGCCGACGCACCAGGCGAGGGCGATCCAGATGTCGGTGCTGACCGGCTGCTGGGCGAACAGGTCGCGGATCGCGTTGACGATGTAGGTCACCGGCTGGTGTTCGGCGAAGAAGCGCACCGGCCCGGGCATGGTCTCGGTGGGCACGAATGCCGAGCTGATGAAGGGCAGGAAGATGAGCGGGTAGGAGAACGCACTCGCGCCGTCCGCCGACTTCGCAGTGAGACCGGGGATCACGGCGATCCAGGTCAGCGCCAGGGTGAACAGGATCAGGATGCCAGCGACCGCCAGCCACGCCTCCACTCCCGCCCCGGTGCGGAAGCCCATGAGCAGGGCGACGAGAACAACGACCACGACCGAGATCAGATTGGCGACCAGCGAGGTCAGCACGTGTGCCCAGAGCACGGACGAGCGGGCGATGGGCATGGACTGGAAGCGCTCGAAGATGCCGCTCTTCATATCGAGGAACAGCCGGAACGCGGTGTAGGCGATGCCCGAGGCGATGGTGATGAGCAGGATGCCGGGCAGCAGGTAGTTCACATAGGAATCCGACCCGGATTTGATCGCGCCGCCGAAGACGTAGACGAACAGCAGCATGAAGGCGATCGGCATGATCGTGGTGGTGACGATAGTGTCCACGCTGCGCGTGACATGGCGCAGCGATCGTCCGAGCAGGATGGCGGTGTCGCCGAAGAAGTGCGTGGTCATTGTCGTTCCTCAGTTGTCCGTGCGGGTGTTGCCGGCCGCGTTGTCGTTGCCGACGAGGGCGAGGAAGACGTCCTCGAGGGTCGGTTGCTTTTCGACGTATTCGATGGTGGCGGTCGGGAGGAGCCGCTTGAGTTCGGCGAGGGTGCCGTTGACGATGATCCTGCCCTGGTGGAGGATTGCGATCCGGTCGGCGAGCTGTTCGGCCTCATCGAGATATTGCGTGGTGAGCAGTACCGTGGTGCCGCGTTCGGCGAGTTCCTTGACCGCCTGCCACACCTCGATGCGCGCCTCCGGGTCGAGGCCGGTCGTCGGCTCGTCGAGGAAGATGATCGGCGGATTGCCGATGAGGCTCATCGCGATGTCGAGGCGACGGCGCATACCACCCGAATAGGTCGACACTTTTCGCGCGGCCGCGTCGGTCAGCGAGAAGCGATCGAGCAGGTCATCGGCGATCGTGCCCGGGTGCTTGAGGTGCCGCAGCTTGGCGACCAGCACGAGGTTCTCCCGCCCGCTGAGGATCTCATCGACAGCGGCGAACTGTCCCGTAAGGCTGACGGACCGCCGCACCTCCGCCGCCTCGGTGCCGATGACGAAGCCGTTGACGGTGGCGGTTCCGGCGTCGGCCTTGAGCAGCGTGGAGAGGATCTTTACGACCGTGGTCTTGCCTGCGCCGTTAGAGCCGAGCAGGGCGAAGATGCTGCCCCGCGCCACATCGAAGTCTACGCCGCGCAGCACATGCAGCTTGTCGTAGGACTTCTCCAGGCCCCGGACGCGGATCGTCTGCAATGGCTGGGTTGTCATCGGCCGGTCCCTCCTGCTTTTCCGGTGTCTCCGGAGGCGAGCGCGATGGCGTCGGCAAGTCGTTGCCGCTCCCGCAGTCTCCAGTCCCCTTCGGGGTAGTTCCGGATCATTTCTTCGATGAACTCGACGGGGTCTTCCCCGACGATCTCGCGGATCGGTGTTCCATCCGCCGCGCTCTGCTCGAACAGGTCGGCAATGTTCTCAAACAGCGAAGCCGCGCTGTCGCCGTCCGAAATACCCCCCGAGATCATCAGATACCGCTCGAACGCTTCGACCGCCGCGCGATAGTTCGGGGGAAGCTTGCTGGCGCGCGCCTTGTATTCCCGCCACCGCCGCTTTTCGCCGATCACCTTTGCTGCGAACTTTGAAATGGACATGGTCATTTTTCTCCTTGGTGGAGCTGGCTGAGCCGGTCTGAGAGGAAGCTCCAGGTCCTCCAGAATTCTTCGAGGTATTCGCGTCCCCGGGCGTTCAGGGAGTACACCTTGCGCGGCGGTCCCTTCTCGGACGGGACCTTTTCGACGTCGACGAAGCCGCGCTGCTCGATCCTGACGAGCAGCGCATAGACGGTGCCCTCAGCGATGTCGGTGAAGCCCTGGTCGCGCAGCCACCAGGTGATCTCGTAGCCGTAGGCGGACCGGCGGGAGAGGATCGCAAGGACGATGCCCTCCAGCGTTCCCTTGAGCATTTCCGTCATCTGCTTGCCCACGGGCCTTCCTTTTATCTACTCAGTGTTGCTGACTACCGGTACCTAGTATCGCTGAATAGATAAGGTGTCAACCGCTGTGCGAGGCGGGCTGCGCTGCAGCCGGGCGGGCTGTGGCTTTGGGTGGTATCGACGGCTGCATGTGGCCGCTAACGCAAGGCTGCGGAGGGTCTTCGCGATCATTGTCAGCGAATTGTCAGCTTCCCGTCAGGATCACGTGGCTAGAGATTATTCACTGGGGCGCGGAGCGGTGAAACCAACTCATGTCAAATCACGTTTCTTATCTCACGGTGGTGTCACGCCGTTTTGATTGGCGGCTCGCAAGGGCCCAGAATAACTCAGGAATTCAAAGCCTATGGCTTGGGGTAGCATCATGAATAGACGGCGCATCCTGATTGTCGACGACGATGCCGACCTTCGGAAGACCTTGATCGACCAGCTCACGCATTATCGTGAGTTCGATCTGGTGGAGGCGGAATCGGCGTCGGATGCGCTAGGCAAGGTCAGGGGCGCACATGTCGACCTGATGCTGCTCGACGTGGGCCTGCCGGATATGGATGGCCGCGAGGCGGTCAAGATCATGCGCCGCGAGGGTTTCAAGAGCCCGATCATCATGCTGACGGCGCAGGACAGCGATTCCGACGAAATCCTCGGGCTCGAGTCGGGCGCCAACGACTATGTGACGAAGCCGTTCCGGTTCTCGGTGCTGTTGGCGCGGATTCGCGCTTCGCTGCGCCAGCACGACCAGAGCGAGGACGTGGTGTTCACCATCGGGCCCTACAGCTTCCAGCCGGCGGCGAAACTGCTCGAGGCGCCGGATGGGGCCAAGGTGCGGCTCACCGACAAGGAAACCTCGATCCTCAAGTACCTCTATCGCCAGGGGCCGAAGACGATCACCCGCGAGATACTGCTCAAGGAAGTGTGGGGCTACAACAACCGGGTAACCACGCACACACTGGAGACGCACATCTACCGGCTGCGCCAGAAGATCGAGCGCGATCCGTCCAATGCGCGGCTGCTGGTGACGGAAGACGGCGGCTATCGGCTGGTGCCATAAGGCGTCTTGGCCTGAAGGCCGGATGGGATGACGGCCAGCGGCATCGCTGCCCCGGTGCATAACTTTTGCCGAGTCCGGGGACACGGCAAAAGGGATTCCTGACATCGGCAAGAAATGCTCTATATCGGGAGCCGCGGCACAACCTGGCGCGTATGCGTCCGGAGTGTGGCCACGGTCCGGGAATGGGGCGGGATGCAACTAGACGACGCGGCGACGATACTGGGACGCGCGGATTTCTTTGAAATCTGCGACGCCGAACAGCGGCGATTGCTCGCGTTCGCCTCGGAACGGAAGAAATTTCGCCCCGGCAGCGTCATCTATGCGTCCGGCGACCAGCCGGAAGGTGCGCATGTGCTGGTCTCCGGCACGGTCTCGAGCACGCAGGACGGCGCCGAGCACAACCCGTACCTGATTCACGATGTCGGCGCGGTGATGGGGACGATGGCGCTGGTGGTGGCCAAGCCCCGGCCAGTGACGATCAGAGCGATCGATGCGGTGGAGACGCTGTTCGTGCCGCGCACGGCGTTCATGAAGCTGGCTAACCAGTATCCGGAGTTGGCAGCACGGGCGGCGGACCGGATCCGGCGCGAGCTGACGAGCTATCTCGGGGCGATCGAGGAATCGCGGGGGCGGTTCCGGAAGGGGTAGGGCAGACACCGCCGCTACTGTTCCACGTGAATCAGTCTGCCAATCACTCTGGGATGACCGCTTCGGCTTCGATTTCGACCAGCCAGTCGGAGTCGACGAAGGCGGTGACTTGCATCAGCGTGGTGACCGGGCGAATGACGCCGAAGACTTCGGCATGGGCGCGGGCGGCGTCTTTCCACAGCGCGATATCGGTGAGAATGATGCGAGTGCGGGTGACGTCCTCGAGGCGGGCGCCGGCATCGGCGAAGGCCTTGGCGACGATCTCGAGGCAGCGTCTGGTCTGGCCGTAGACGTCGCCGATGGCGGCGGTGCCGCCTTCTGCCTTGATCGGGGCGGTGCCGCCGACCACGACGATATTGCCGACGCGGACGGCGCGGGAGAAGCCGATCACTGGTTCGAGGTAGGAGCCGGAGCTGACGAGCTGGCGGGACATCTGAACTGCCTTACGAGAAACGCGCGATGACGGGGACGTGGTCGGAGGGTTTTTCGCTCCAGCCGCGGGCGGGTTTTATGATCTCGGCGCCAGCGGTGTGGGCGGCGACATCGGCGGTGGTCCAGATGTGGTCGAGGCGGCGGCCCTTGTTGGCGGCCTCCCAATCCTTGGCGCGGTAACTCCACCAGGAATAGAGCTTCTCCTCGGCCGGGAAATACTTGCGCACCACATCGACCCAGCCATGGCCGCCGGTGAGGAGCGCGTTGAGCGCTTCGGTCTCGATGGGCGTGTGGCTGACGACGTTCAGCAGCTGCTTGTGGCTCCAGACGTCGTGCTCGAGCGGGGCGATGTTGAAGTCGCCGCAGATCAGCTGGCGCTCGCGGAAGTGGTCCTCGCCGAACCAGGACTTGAGTTCGGAGAGGAAGCCGAGCTTGTGCTTGAACTTGGGGTTGATCTCGGGGTCGGGTTCGTCGCCGCCGGCCGGGATGTAGAAATTGTGGACGGTCATGCTGCCGAGGGGGTAGGCGTCGCCAAGGTCAACCAGCGCCGAGACGTGGCGGCTCTCCTCGATCTCGCAGAAGACGCGGCTCGAGATGTCGGTGAGGGGGTATTTCGAGACGATGGCGACGCCGTGGTAGCCCTTCTGCCCGTGGACGGCGTGGTAGGGGTAGCCGGCGGCGGCGAATTCCTTACGCGGGAACTGATCGTTGAGGCACTTGATCTCCTGCAGGCAGAGGACATCGGGCTGGTATTGGCGCAGGAAATCCAGCACCAGCGGCAGCCGCAGGCGGACCGAGTTGATGTTCCAGGTGGCAAAGCTCGTCGGCATGAAGGAAGGCGCCTCAAGTTCGGGAGAGGCGCTTCTTATGCCGAGGCGAGGGGAGAGCGTAAAGCCGGAAACGGCGGTGGCAACCTCCCCTCGGACCAGGCCTCAGCTTTCCTTGGGGGCCGACTTCGAGCGGAAGGTCGGGTCGATGTAGAAATACGACTTGGGGATCGCGACATCGCGTTCGACGTCATAGAGCGAGAAGGTCAGTTCGGCACCGGACGGCTCGGTGAGCGTCCACTGCTTCATGTCCTTGCTCTCGGTATCGAAGACCAGCGCGACGCGGACCACGCCGGCCGGCGTATCGTCCTGCAGGGTGACCGAGAAATAGTCGTCGGACTGGGCCACTGCGACGATGTTGGCCTTGAACAAGTCGATCTGCGAATCGAGGAACTGGCGCAGCGGCACCTTGTCCTGTGGGTAGGCGTACTGGGTCTTCTCCTTGCGGTCGACGACGTAGAAACCGCGGCCGACCGAGACGATCTGCTCGTAGGAGGGGGGATTGTAGCGGAACAGGATCTTGCCCGGCCGCTCGAGGAAGAAGGTGCCCTCGATACGCTGCCCGCGGGTGTCGATCTGGAGGAAGCGGCCGACCATCGTCTTGATCTTGGAGTTGTACTCGTTGATCTCGGTGATCAGCAGCCGCTCGGCATCGGTAAGCGCGCGCGGCTCTGCGGCCCCCGGTTCCTGCGCCAAGGCTGAAAACCCGGCGGGAAAGGCGGCGAGTGCGGTGGCGAAAGCAAGAAAGCTGCGGCGGATCATCGTGGTGACGTTCCCTTCATGGTCCTGAACTGGAGCATGCCTCTAGATAGAAATTGCGGCAACAGGTGGAAGGTTCCGGCTCAGGGATCCTGTCGTTGCTTTTTGCCGCGGGAGGGGAAGGGGTCGTTAGTAGCCGTCGGAGTTGTTGCCGACGAGGATTTCGCGCTT
>JBKJMF010000077.1:0-6177 GCA_046596525.1 Devosia sp.
GATGAGCATCGAGTTCCAAAGAACCCCCATCCCTGTCCCCTCCCCTCAAGGGGGAGGGAGACGCCCACACTTGCACCGCGTATGAGGTTGCGAAGGCAGTCCGTGAGGGTCTCCCTCCCCCTTGAGGGGAGGGGACAGGGGTGGGGGTGCTTTTCCCGCACCGGCCTATCCGCCGCGGAAGCCTCAAATCCCGCCGTACCAGTCATACCCATGATCCTCCCAATACCCACCCTGCCCCAGGCCGTATTTCGAGAACCCGTCCACCAGCTCGATGGTGTGCACGTACTTCGCCTGCTTGTAGCCCAGTGCCCGCTCGATGCGGATGCGCAGCGGCGCGCCGTTGGCGACCGGCAGCGTGCCGTTGTTGAGTCCGTACGCCGCGATGGTCTGCGGATGGAACGCGTCGATCAGGTCGGAGCTTTCGTAGTACGCCTCCGGCGCCGATAGCCCGCCCCCCATCTTGTCGTAGCAGTGGTAGACTACGAACTTCGCCGCCGGCTTCACCTTGGCTTCGTCGAGCAGCCGGCTCAGCGGCACGCCGGTCCATTTGGCGATGCAGCTCCAGCCCTCGACGCAGTCGTGCCGGGTGATCTGCGTGCGCGACGGCATGTTCTGCAGCTCGGCGAGCGTGTATTCCTTCGGCGTCTCCACCAACCCGGTGATCCGCAGCTTGTACGCAGCGAAGCCCGTCGCCTCGAGCTCGCGATATTCATCGATATTGGTGCGCGGGTCGGTCGAACCGTTGGGCCGCTGGCCCTGGCGGATTTCGCTCTCCGAGAACTCCTTGGCGAGAGCCTGGTCGCCCACCAGCGCGCGCTGCGCCCCATAGGTCAGCTGGTTCGCCCGCTCGAGGAAATCGCGCACCGGATCGTTGCGCTGGCCGAGGAAATCGAACTGGTCACAGCCCGCGAGCACCAGCGAGGCGCCGGAAGCGGCGCCGAGCCCAAGCAGCCGGCGGCGATTGAGGATCAGGTTAGCCATTGGACTTGTCGCCCTTCTGCTTGTCGGCTTCGGTGCCCGGGCTGGTGCGGTAGTAGCCTGATATCATCGAGCGCAGTTCGTTGAGCGGCCCTGCCAGCACCACCATCGCGATGTGGACCACGAAGAACAGCACCAGCAGCACCATCACCACGAAGTGGATGGTTCGCGCCGTCTGCCGCCCGCCGAAAACCTCGACCAGCCACGGCCAGCCGGCATTCATCGTCGGCGACATGCAGAGCCCGGTGAGGATGATCAGCGGGAACAGGATGAAGAACACCCCGAAATAGGCGACCTTCTGCAGCGGCGTGTAGCTGCGCCCATGATGGAACTTCAAGGTGATGTGCTGCCAGATATCCTTGGGCAACTCACGGATATCGCGTGGCTTGAGGATGATGTCGCGCCACAGGTGCCCATTGAACAGGCTCGATATCAGCCAGATGCCGATCGCCCCGAGGAACACCCAGACAAAGAAGAAGTGCACCACCCGGCCGGTTGCGAGGTCGCGGAACGACGGGATCGTCGCCCATTCCGGAAAGCCGATGAAAGTCGGCTGCGCTTCCGGGCCGCTCATCCCGAGCACCCCGGTGGTATCGAACTTCTGGCCGAACACTGTAGTGAAGCCGCGTGGCCCCGCCTCGGTGTTCTCCGCCCCGATCCTCAGGATGGCATTGTCGTATTCGAAGCCGGATTCCTGGCCGATATAGAGCGCCGGATGGGCGTTCCAGATCTGCAGCCCCGAGAGCAGCAGGAAGAACATCGCGATCGCCCACACCCAGTGGGTGACGCGCGTCAGGATCGCCTGCCGGTAGATCAGCGGGCCTTTCGGCTTCGCCTCTCGCTCGACCTCAACTCTGTCGATTGCCTGATCGGTCATCGTTCCCCCGATGGTGTCGCGGCGTCGCTCCCCGCCTGCCCCTTAGCAACGGCAGTTCGGGGAGCGATTGCAGCCTATCACGGATAGTTTATTGCGCCGGAGCCATCGGCTCGGCCGCCATAGC
This sequence comes from Devosia sp., assembly GCA_046596525.1. Lineage (GTDB taxonomy): Bacteria > Pseudomonadota > Alphaproteobacteria > Rhizobiales > Devosiaceae > Devosia_A. The sequence continues at coordinate 1,980 of JBKJMF010000077.1, forward strand.
GTCGCCGCTGATGGCGTCGGGGTACATCGCTTTGCACTCGGCGTTCATAGTATCCATCTTCATGGCGTCGGTTTCCATGTGCGCCTTCATCATGCATTCGATGGCTGCGGCGTCCGGGTACTTGGCTTTGCAGTCGGTCACCATTGCTCCCATCTTGGTCATGTCGGCCTCCTTGCCGGCCATGGTCATGCATTCCATAGCCATCGGATCGACGTTCATGCCTTCCATCGGCATCGCCTCCATCGCTGAGCTGGCGCCGGCAAAACCGAGCACCAGAGCAAAGGCAGGCAAAGCGAGGGCGGAAAATTTGACAGTCATAAGGGTCTCCCGTTTATCGGGCCGCAGGACGCGGCTTACAGGAGAGAGTTCGAAGCGGCCGCAATTCTGGTTACCTTCGTCACTGCTTCGTGATCGCGCGACAGATTTGGCCCGCCGGTGTAACCTTCTGCTGCCTTCCAGCGAACTCAGGACTCAATGAGCGCCACCGCAGACATGGAAGCGCGGCTACGCGCCCTGATGCTCGAAGCGCTCGACGGCGATTCCGGCGCCTATCGGCGGCTGCTCGATGAGTTGCGACGCAACCTGCGTGGCTATTTCGCACGCCGGCTCAACGGCACCCTCGCCGCCAACGCCGACGACCTGGTGCAGGAAACCCTGATGGCCATCCATACGCGACGGCTGACCTACGATCGCGCCCAGCCGCTCACCGCCTGGGTGTACGCCATCGCGCGCTACAAGCTGATCGACCATTTCCGCCGCAACAGGGTGCGCGCTACAGTGCCGCTCGAGGACGACGCTGCAATTTTCGCGCATGACGAGACCGGTGACATCACCGCCCGCATGGATGTCGACGCCGTGCTCTCCACCATCCCCGCACGTCCCGCCGATCTGATCCGCCAAGTGCGGCTCGAGGGGGCCTCGATCGCCGACGCCGCGGCCCGCACTGGCATGTCGGAATCGGCGGTGAAGGTCTCGATCCACCGTGGGCTCAAGACCCTGGCGGCTCGCTTCGGAGGGCGCACCGATGAGTGACGACCTGCTTGACCGCCTGGCCGCCGACGCAGCGCCGATACGCCGCAGCGCTTTGCCCCGTCGCCTGGCGCTGGCCGGCATCGTGGGCATCGTCGTCGCGGCATTGATTATGGTGCCCTGGCTCGGCCTCAGGCCGGATATCGCCACCGCCTACCTGAAGCCGATGTTCTGGGCCAAGTTCGCTTACACGCTGGCCTTTGCACTGCTCGCCTTCTGGGCGGCCGAGCGCCTGTCGCGTCCGGGCGGCAACCTTCGGCGTCCGCTACTGGCCATCTTCGCACTCGTCGCCCTGACGGGGTTGGCCGGCATCATCCAACTGCTGGCCAGCGGCCCCGACGCGACCCGGCGCCTGGTCATCGGCGCCACGGCGCTTGTCTGTCCGTTCTACATCGTGACGCTGGCGACCCCGATCTATGCCGCAACCGTGCTGATCATGCGCCGCTTCGCGCCCACCAATCTGGGGCTCGCCGGCTTTGCCGCCGGACTCAGCTCAGGCGCCACCGCGACCTGGGTCTATGCCTTCCACTGCACCGAAAGCGGACTGCCCTTCATCACCATCTGGTACACTTTGGGCATCCTCGCAGCAGGCTTCTTCGGCGCGATCATCGGCCGCTACGCGCTGCGCTGGCGGTGATGCTGATCAGCCCTCGGCGCGCGCCGCCCAGTTGATACCGCGGCGGAGAATCGTCGCCATCTGCGGGTTCTCGAACTCTTTCGCCTGATGCCCCAGCGTCGAGTGGAACACCTTGCCAGCGCCATACTGGCGCTTCCACACCACCGGCATCACTACGCCCTTGGTCCACGCGGCGTGCTGGCCCGAGAACGTCGTCGTTGCCAGCACTTCGACCGAGGGGTCCACGTGCATGTAGTACTGCTCGGACGTGTAGGGGAACGAGGCAGGGATGCCCTGCATGATCGGGTCCTCGGGCTTGGTCACATCGACATTGTAGTCGATGATATTACCCGGGTGCGCCACCCACTGCCCGCCGACCACGAACTGGTAATCCACCGCGTCGCGGAACGCGTCGCTCATCCCGCCGTGATGCCCGGCAAGGCCGACGCCGCCCTCGATGGCCTTCACGAGGTTGGCCAGCGGCTCCCTCTCGATCTTGCTCATCGTATAGATCGGAATGATCAGGCTCAGCTCATGGATCGCCGGATCGACGAACACCGCGAGGTCGGTCTCGACCCGCACCGAGTAGCCGTCTTCGTGCAACCAGCGCCGGTAAATTGCCGCGCATTCCTCAGGCTCATGCCCGTTCCACCCACCCCAGACGATCAAGGCACTGCGCATAGTCGACTCCCCGCATAAAGCGGGCGGAGAGTAGCCGAACGTGCCGTTCATGGAAGCCCCCAAAAGCGTCGCCGCCCGCCCTTCCGCTCACCGTCGATCTGTTGTTAACTCTCGCCTCCACTGGAGTTGCGTGTGGCAGGAGAAGGGGCGCCTCGCGCTGTTACATCGGCGTTGCAAAGCGGTGGGAAAAGGGTCCGGGCCAATCGGACCGCCACGAAAGGACAGGGATATGAAGAAGCTATTGTTCGGCGCCTCGGCGCTGGCACTCACTGCCGGTTTTTCCGGTGCGGCCTTTGCCGATTTCTCCCTCACCATCCTCCACATCAACGATTTCCACTCCCGTTTCGAGTCGATCACCGGGACGGACTCGACTTGCAACGCCGAGGGCGAAACCAAGGGCGAGTGCTTCGGCGGCATTGCGCGCCTGAAGACCGCCATCGACGCCGAGCGGGCGGCCGCCAAGACCGCCGGCGAAAACAGCGTGCTGTTCTCCGCCGGTGACGAGTTCCAGGGCTCGCTGTTCTACACCCGGTACAAGTCCGAGATCGTCGCCAACTTCATGAACGACATGGGCTTCGACGTGGTCGCGACCGGCAATCACGAGTTCGACGACGGCCCGGCCGAGTTCGCCAAATTCATCGCTTCGGCCAAGTTCCCGATCATCGGCGGCAACTTCGACACCACCAAGGACCCCGACCTCAAGGGCCTGCCCAAGGGCGTGATCGTCCTCAACATCGGCGGCGAGAAAGTCGGCGTCGTCGGCGCCACCACCGAAGATACCCCGGATATCGCTTCTCCCGGTCCGAACGTGGCGTTCGAAAGCGTCACCGAATACGTCAAGGGCGCCGTTGGCGCACTCGAGGCGGCCGGGATCAACAAGATCGTCGTGGTCAGCCACATCGGCTACAACGTCGATCAGGCGCTGGCCAAATCCGTCTCCGGCATCGACGTGATCGTCGGCGGCCACACCCACACCTTCCTCGGCACCGGCAAAGGCGAGGCAGGTCCCTACCCGACCCTGGTCAAGAACCCCGACGGCGTCGACGTGCCGATCGTCCAGGCCGGCCAGTACGGCAAGGTGCTCGGCGAGCTTAAGGTCACCTGGGACGACACCGGCAAGGTCACCTCTGCCACCGGCGCGCCGATCCTTCTCGATGCATCCGTGACGCCCGACCAGGGCTTCCTCGACCGCGTCGCCGAACTCGGCAAGCCGCTGGAGGCCCTGAAGGCCGAAGTCATCGGCACCGCCACGGCCGCCATCGAGGGCAACCGTGACGTCTGCCGCGTCTCCGAATGCTCGATGGGCAACCTCGTCGCCGATGCGCAGCTCGACCGCGTGGCCGACCAGGGCGTCACCATCTCGATCGCCAACTCAGGCGGCCTGCGCGCTTCCATCGACGCGGGCGAAGTCACCATGGGCGAAGTGCTCACGGTGCTGCCGTTCTCGAACACGCTTGCCACCTTCCAGCTCACCGGCGCCGATCTCGTCGCCTCGCTGGAGAATGGCGCCAGCCAGATCGAGGAAGTCGCCGGCCGCTTCCCGCAGGTCGCCGGCCTCAAGTACACCTTCGACAAGTCCAAGCCCGCCGGCTCGCGCATTTCCGACGTGCTGGTCAAGGACGGCGACAAGTGGGTGCCGATCGACCCGGCCGCGATTTACGGCATCGTGACCAACAACTACGTGCGCGGCGGTGGCGACGGCTACGAGCTGTTCGGCAAGAACGCCGTCAACGCCTATGACTTCGGACCGCCGCTCGAGAAGGTCGTGGCCGACTACATCGCCAAGCTTGGCGGCGCCTACACGCCCTACACCGACGGACGCATCACCGATGCCTCGCCGGCCCCCGCTCCCGAGCCTGCTCCGGCCGAGGC
>JBKJMF010000192.1:0-3760 GCA_046596525.1 Devosia sp.
CGGTCAACGGTGCGCCGATGGGTTCGTCGGTGACGGCGCCGCTGCATTGCGAGGCGATCGCGCGCGGCGCCCGGGGCGACGTGCTGGTGTGGATCGACGGGCGGGGGACGATCACCAAGCAGGAGATCACCAGCGGGGACTGGCGGGGCGAACTGGCCCTGCTCGATGGCGCCGAGATGTTCGTGCGCGCCGAGATTGTCGCCAAGGCCAGCCGCGGCTGGCTGGTGGAGGAGTTCACCAAGGCGGCGAGCGAGCGCGGCGAATTGCCGTGGCAGCTCAAAGGATCGCACCTCACGGACGAGCCGATCCGGCGCGCCATTTCCAACCCAATCTACATCGATCAGGACTAGCTCATGTTTATCGGCAATGCCCCGTGTTCCTGGGGCATCAACTATCCCACCGGCAACGACTTCACGTGGCAGGAGTATCTCGACCAGGTGGCGGCTTCGGGCTATCGCGGCACGGAACTGGGGCCGTTCGGGTTCCTGCCCAAGGACAAGGCCGTGCTCGGGCCGGAGCTCGAGAAGCGCGGGCTGACACTGATCGGGGCGACGCATGTGCACACTTTCGGCGACAGGGCTTCAGCGCCGGTGCTGATGTCGACGCTGCGTGAGCTGGCGCCGCTGCTGAAGGACCTTGGCGCAAAGCACTTGGTCATCATGGACGAGAGCAACTGGTACCCGGCGGGGCAGGAAGGCGTGCTCGATCGCGAGGGCTGGGATGGTCTCACCGCTACCGTGCGCGAGGCGCAGGCGGTGATCGAGGGCGAGTTCGGGCTGAAGGCGAGTTTCCATCCGCATATCGGTACGGCCGTTGAGTTCGAAAAGCAGATCGACCAGTTGCTGGAGGAGACGGCGATCGACCTCTGCTTCGACACCGGGCACCACGCGTTCTGGGGCCAGGACCCGCTGGCCTATATGGAGAAGGTGTGGGGGCGGATCCCCTATATGCACCTGAAGAACGTCGATCCCGCGGTGCGGCAGCGGGTGCTGGACGGCAAGCTGTCGGTGGCGGCATCGTATGGCGCCGGGGTGATGGCCCCCCTGCCCGATGGCGCGGTTGATATCCAGGCGGTGATGCGGTTCCTCGATGCCAAGAGGTTCGACGGGCCGATCGTGGTGGAGCAGGACATCGCCGAGAACGCGGCGGAGACGCCGCTGGAATTGGCGAAGCGAAATTTCGTCTACATGCAGGCGATTGGGTGATGGCAAAGGTTAGGGTTGGGCTGATCGGCCTCGGCGAAGTCGCGCAGCTGATGCACCTGCCGCTGCTGGCGGACGACCCGCGCTTCGAGATTGCGGCGGTGACGGATGTCTCGCCCAGCCTCATGGCGCATGTGGCGGAGCGGTATGGGGTGAAGACCCGGCATGCCACGGCGGAGGCGCTGATCGCCGATCCCGACGTAGATGCGGTGTTCATCCTGACGCCGGATTTCCTGCACGCGGCGCTGTTGGAGAAATCCATCCGGGCGGGCAAGCACGTGTTCATCGAGAAGCCCGCGGCGCTGACGGCGGCTGAGCTGCGGCCGCTGCTGGAACTCGAGAAGCGCAACACGAAGACTGTGTTCGTCGGCTATATGCGGCGGTTTGCGCCGGCGTTTACGGCGTTGAAGGAGCGACTGCCGCCGCGTGAGGAAATCCGGCATGTGCGGATCCGCGACCTGATCCGTGAGAGCCAGTTCTTCGTCGACCAGTCGCGCAACATCTTCCGGCCGGACGACGTGCCAGCCGAGGTGATCGCCGACGGCCGGGCGAAGACGCAGGCGCTGCTGAAGTCGGTGATGGGCGATGCCGCACCGGATCAGTTGCGGGCCTATCAGGTGCTTACGGGGCTTTCTTCGCACAGCTTCTCGGCGATGCGCGAGCTGTTCGGGTCGCCCCGGTCGGTCGCAGCGGCGCGCCAGCATCGGGGCGACAACGTGCTGGTGATGTTCGACTACGGGACGTTCACAGCGCTCTACGAGGCGGTGATCCATGACGTGGCGCGGTTCGATGCAGGGATCGAAGTGCTGACGATGAACCAGCATTTCAAGATCAACTACGACACGCCGTATGTGCGGAACCTTCCCACCCGGCTGGAGATCACGACGTCGGATCTGCACTCGACCGGGACCGAGATCATCGGACCGTTCTACGAGGATGCTTTCCGGGTCGAGCTGGGGGCGTTCCATCATTCTGTGACGACTGGGGAAAAGCCGAAAACGTTGCTGACGGATTCACTTGATGACCTCGAGTTGTTCGCCGAAGTCGGCCGTCATTTCCTGCTCCAGGATCGATCCGACTAGCGGGCGGAAACGCCCGGAAACCGGGGCGATATCGCTGTCATCTGGCTGTCATCGGAGTGGGGTTTAAGCGGCTGGAAAGTCCTCACGGAATGAATCCCGCGCAAGACTGTCACAATGGAATTTCTATTCCGTTTTTTCGCTTGCCAGCGGGCCCGCCGAGATTAGTCTGGTCCTGAAGGTCGGCGTCAGATTGACCTGCTCCACGGGATCACCCCGTGAGGCGAACACAGGGAGACAAACGATGAAACGTCGTGCGTTTATGCTTTCGGTCGGTGGCGTTGCCGCCGGCATGGTGTTGCTGCCGCGTATGGCCTTCGCCGAAGCCGGCAAGATCGACTGGTACACCGGCTCGGACCAGAACATCCTCGACTTCTGGACCAACCATGTGAAGCCGGGGTTCGAGGCGGCCAATCCGGGCGTCACGCTGAACCTCGTGGATGGCGGCGACAATGCCGGCCTGCAGGCGATCGCCGAGCGCGCCGTTGCCGCGATGCAGACCAACACCGATCCGCAGGCCGATTATTTCGAGCAGTTCGACTATCGCCTGCCGTCGGGCGGCGTCGAAGCCGGGCTGTGGGTTAACATGAAGGAAGCCGGGCTCTCGAACTACTCGAAGATCAACCCGCTGGCCTTCGACGGCGACTATTCGGTGCCGTATCGCGGCAGCCAGGTGCTGCTCGCCTACGACACCACCAAGCTCGCTCCGGCCGATGCGCCGAAGACCTTTGCCGACCTCGTCACCTGGATCAAGGCGAACCCGGGCCAGTTCATCTACAACCGTCCCGACAAGGGCGGTTCGGGCGGCAATTTCGTGCGCCGGGCGATTTACGAGGCCAATGGCCGCGACGTGAACGTGTTCAAGATCGACAACTACACCCAGGCCTTCGGCGACCAGTCGCTGGGCAAGGGTTGGGACGTGCTCAAGGACCTCGCCGGTTCGCTGTTCGACAGTGGCGCCTACACTTCGGGCAATACCCAGTCGGTCCAGTTGCTCGGCCAGTCGGCTGTGACGATGATCCCGGCCTGGTCCGACCAGGCCATCCAGGCTATCAACACCGGCGTACTGCCGGAGACTACCGGCCTCGTGCAGTTGACCGACCTCGGCCTGCCGGGCGGCTTCTCGCGCAGCACCGTGCTGTCGAACGGCGTCAACAAGGACGCGGCGATCAAGCTCGCCGACTACATCCTCACCGAGGCGGTGCAGTCGGCGGTGCTGACTGAACTGGGCGGCTTCCCGGGCGTGTCGTGGGACTACATCTCGGCGGACCTGCGCGAGAAGTTCAAGGACGTCATCCCGACCACCATCCCGGTGTTCCCGGGCGGTGACTGGGAAAAGGCGATCAACGACGGCTGGTACCGCAACGTCGCTCCTAACGTGGACCGCGCTGCGTGACGCTGACGCCGGCGAACGACATCGTCGGAACCAAGAAGAGCAGGAGGCCGGTTGGCCTCCTGCTCGTAGCCGCTCCGGTTTTG
>JBKJMF010000315.1:0-16589 GCA_046596525.1 Devosia sp.
TGGGATTACAGCGATAGCTACGCTTCTGCGAGCCTTTCGACCCAACAACCAAGGACAGCTGAAACACGCATGACCCGTGCTTGTCTTGCATGGGCTGAGGCCATTTGATGGCATCGCCCAAGAAGAAGACCGAACCCGCCCCGGTGACCGAGGTCGCCGTTGAACCCCGCATGATCGATCTGGTGCTGCATAGCCTTGAAGACGCCAAGGCCGAGCAGACCGTTGCCATCGACATCACCGGCAAGTCGTCGCTCACCGACCATATGGTGGTGACGTCGGGCCGCTCGAACCGCCACGTCGGTGCCGTCGCCGATCAGCTGGTGAAAGCGCTCCGCGAAGGTGGTTTTGGCAAGCCGCGGATCGAGGGACTGCCGCACGCCGATTGGGTGCTGGTCGATGCCGGTGACGTCATCGTCCATATCTTCCGGCCCGAAGTGCGCGAGTTCTACAACATCGAGAAGATGTGGGCGGTCGATTTCGCCGCCGACGGTCGCTGACCTCTTAGCGGCCGTCTCAGCCTTGCGCATCGCCATCGCCGCCATCGGCCGGATGAAGCAGGGCCCCGAGCGTGAACTCGTCGCGCGCTATCTCGATCGCGCCAAGGCATCGGGAAAGCCTCTGGCGCTGACCGGTTTCGACGTGCTCGAATTCGCCGAGTCCCGCGCCGCCACGACCGAAGGCCGCAAGGCCGATGAGGCAGCGACCCTCCGCGCCGCCCTCCCCGAAGGCATCCGCATCGCGCTCGACGAGCATGGCAAGACCATGCCCTCGCCCGCCTTCGCCACCCAGCTCGCCCGCTGGCGCGACGACGGCCGCCCGGCCGTCAGCTTCATCATCGGCGGCGCCGACGGCCTCGACCCAACCTTCGTCCGCGAAGCCGACCTGACGCTGAGCTTCTCCCCCCTCACCTGGCCGCACCAGCTGGTCCGCATCATGCTCGCCGAGCAGCTGTACCGGACGACGACCATCCTCTCGGGGCACCCGTATCATCGGGAGTGACGCTGCCCGGCCACGCAAAAGACAAACCCCCGGCATATGGGGCTTCTGCGCTATGGTCGCGTGATCATGATTCGGGTGGACCAGGAAGTTTGATGCCGGCAAAGGGCTGGTCGAGACGTGCAATCGCTGCAAGCGCCGTGCTGGCGCTGGCAATTGCCACCGCCGCGCTCGCCCAGGAGGCGACGCCGGACGTTCCCGCCACCGCACCCGACGCTGCCCCTGCGACCACCGCACCTGCCGACGCCGCGCCCGCGACCACCGATCTCAACCTCCGCCCCGCCGTCGATGCCAATGCGCCCACCATGCCGGCCACCGGCCCGGCCGTCGATCCGGCGATGGACGAGCAGCAGAAGGCCCTCACGGAGATCGAAGCGTCGATATCGGTCACCAAGGAGCGGTCCGACGCGCTGAAAAAAGAGATCGCCGACATGCAGGGCGATCGCAACAAACAGAACGCCGCGCTGATCGCCGCCGCCGAACGGGTGAAGCGGGCCGAAACCGATATCGCTTCCCTTGAGGACAAGCTCGGCGACCTGATTGTCCAGGAGCTCGAAGTCCGTGGCCGCCTCGATGGCGCCGACGACAACATCTCCAACGTCCTCGCGGCGCTCGAGCGCATCTCGCGCAATCCGCCCCCGGCACTGATCGTCAATCCCTCCGACGCCCTCGGCTCCGCGCGTTCCGCCATCCTGATCGCCGCCATCCTGCCCGAGTTGCAGAAGAAGGCCGACACGGTGATGACCGATCTCACCAAGCTCGGCGAGATCAAGGCCGATGCCCTCGAGCAGCAGGGTAAGCTCGAAGCGAACCTCCAGATCCTCGAGGAGGAGCAGCTGCGCATCGGCACGCTGATCGCGGCGCGCAAGGAAAACGAGAACCGCGCCACCACAGCGCTGGCCGAGGAAGAGGCCGAGGCCCAGGCGCTGGCCAGCAAGGCCTCGTCGCTGAAGCAACTGATCGACGACTTGCGCAAGCGCGCCTCTGCCGTCGCCATCGCCGCCGAGGCGACCGCCACCGCCAATGCCGGCGGTAGCACTCCGACGCTCGACCAGGACACCGTCCGCCTTGCCCTCGCCAACACCGATCGCAGCGAGCCGGCAGTGCCGTTCGCCCAGGCCAAGGGCTTCCTCTCCCTGCCCTCGAGCGGCGTCACGGTGATCGATTACGGCGCCGGCGATGGCTTCGGCGGCATCTCGCGCGGCCTCTCGATCGTCACCCGCGCCGACGCCCAGGTGGTGTCACCGGCCGATGGCTGGGTGATGTTCCAGGGCGACTACCTCAATTATGGCCAAATCATCATCCTCAATGCCGGACAGGACTACACCATCCTCTTGGCAGGACTCGACAAGGTCGATGTGCAAATCGGCCAATTCGTGATGATGGGAGAACCCGTCGGCTCTATGGGATCACAGACAATTGGCCGTACCGTCGCGACCAGTGCTGGTGTCTCCCGCCCGACGCTCTATATTGAAATGCGAAAGAACAATGAACCCGTCGACCCCACGGGATGGTGGTCGGTGGCTTCGGTTCCAACCCAGAGTGGATAGAATTTGATGCGTTTGACGCCCCTCCGCATAGTCGCTTCGATGGCCGCCGTGTTCTCGCTCGGCCTCGCCTGTGCTCCGCTGATTGCGCAGGACCAGACGCCGCCGGCCGCCGACGCGGCCGTACCCGCCAGCGCGCCGCGCACCTCCGACGAGGTCTATTCCGATCTCGACCTGTTCGGCGAAGTGTTCGACCGCATCCGTGCCGAGTACGTCGAGGCGCCCGATGAGCGCAAGCTCATCCACGCCGCGCTGCAGGGCATGCTGACCTCGCTCGACCCGCATTCGGGCTACATGGAGCCGGTCGAGTATTCCGACGTCCAGGAAGACACCACCGGCCAGTTCGGTGGCCTCGGCATCGAAGTGCAGATGGAAGACGGGGTCATCAAGGTGGTCTCGCCCATCGATGACACTCCCGCCGCCAAGGCCGGCATCCTCGCCGGCGATTTCATCGTCGAGCTCGACAGCACCCAGGTGCAGGGCCTGACCCTCGACCAGGCGGTCGAGAAGATGCGCGGCCAGGTTGGTTCGAAGATCACCATCACCGTGGTCCGCGAAGGCGTCACCGAGCCGCTGAAGTTCGAGCTGGTTCGCGACATCATCGCCACCCGCGCCGCCCGCATGACCATGGAAGGCGATGTCGGCATCATCCGCCTCGCCCGCTTCTCCGAACAGGCCTTCGTCGGCATCCAGAAGGCCATCGACGACATCTACAAGGCGCGCGACGGCAAGGCCCCCAAGGGCATCATCCTCGACCTGCGCAACAACCCGGGCGGCCTTGTCGACCAGGCTGTATTCGTCTCCGACGCCTTCCTGCCGCAGGGTGCGGTGGTGCTGACCCGCGGCCGCATCGACAGCGAGAGCTCGCGCTACGACGCCAAGCCCGACGCCATCGACAAGCGGCTCGCCGACGTGCCGATGGTCGTTCTCATCAACGGCGGCTCGGCCTCAGCGGCCGAAATCGTCGCCGGCGCCCTGCAGGACCACAAGCGGGCGACCCTCGTCGGCACCCGTTCGTTCGGCAAGGGTTCGGTGCAGTCGATCATTCCGCTCGGCGCCGACGGCGCCATGCGGCTGACCACGGCGCGCTACTACACCCCGAACAACCGCTCGATCCAGGCCTCCGGCATCCAGCCCGATATCCTGATCACCCAGGATGTCCCCGAGGAGTTCAAGGGCCGCGACGAGATCATCGGCGAAGCCGCGCTTCCCGGCGAAATCGGCGGCGGCACCGAGGAAAAGGCCACGGTCGGCTCCTCCGTCTATGTCCCGGCCGAGGCCGACAAGGACAACCAGCTGCAATACGCCATCAAGCTGATCGACGGCCTCGAGACCAACGCCGCCTATCCGCCCAAGGCCGCCGGTTGACGCCGACACGGCAACAGGGTTAACGCTTCCTTACCCTTTGCCCGCCACACAATGCGCCTGACCCGGGGCGGCCGATTCGCCGCCCCGTTCGATTCCCGCATGGGATGAAGGCCCGACTCCGATGACCGACCTCAGCGCGCCCCTCGTTCGCCGCAAGGCCCGGCAGGCCAAGGCCCAGGCTGCAGCCGGTGGCTCGCCAGCCCGTCGCCACATCCCCATCACCCGCATCGCCATCGGCCTCGTCGCGCTGATCGGGCTGGGTGTCACCGCACGGATCATGCTGGTCGATGACCCAGAGGGTGGCCGCCCCAGCGCCACCGTCGATATTGCCGGCGCCAACCCGTCGAACAGCATCGCCGGCGCCGTTGCGAACCCCGGCGAAGTTACCATCACCGCCGACCCCGAGATGTTCCCGGCCGAGATGGCGGGTGCGCCGCCCGACCCGGCCGAACTGGCGCTCACCGACCCCACAGCACTCGACCCCGAGATGCTGGAAGAGACCGAGTTCGGCCCCATCCCGCGCATCTCCGGCACCGGCATGCGGCCGTTCGACGTCTATTCCCGTCCCTCCGATACCCCGGCCACATCGGGCGGCAAGCCGCTGATCGCCATCGTCGTCTCCGGCCTCGGCCTCAATACCGAGGGCACGCTCGAAGCCATCACCAAGCTGCCCGAGGAAGTGACGCTGGCCTTCGCACCCTATGGCAAGACCCTCGACCGCACTGTCGGCGCCGCCCGCGCCGAGGGCCACGAGATCTTCCTCGAAGTCCCGCTCGAGCCCTTCGACTACCCCGAGAACGACCCCGGCCCGGATACCCTGCTCACCGGCCAGGCGCCGCGCGACAACCTCACCAAGCTGTTCAAGGTGATGAGCAGCTTCTCCGGCTATGTTGGGCTGATCAACAACATGGGCGCCCGCTTCACCGCCTCCGGCGCCGATTTCGGCCCGATGATGGAAGAACTCGGCGCCCGCGGTCTCGGCTATCTCGACGACGGCTCATCCAACCGCTCGCTCGCCCCGCAACTGGCCCGCGCCAACCGCGTGCCGTTCAACCGCATCACCACCATGATCGACGCCAACCCCGCCCGCGCCCCCATCCTCGCTGCCCTCACCGACCTCGAAAAGCAGGCGCGCGAGTCCGGTTCCGCCATCGGCATAGTCTCGGCCTTGCCCGTCTCGGTCGAAGCGATTACCGAATGGGCCGCCGGGCTTGCCGAACGCGGCATCGAGATCGTTCCGGCCAGCGCCCTGATGGGAGACGAGTAAATGCCCAAGCGCGAGGAACTGCCCTACCGCGATTGCGTCGGCACCGCTGTGTTCAACGCCGAGGGCCTGGTCTTCATCGGCCGCAGGATGCCCGCCGGCAACCCCGAGGATACTTCGGAGGCAGCCTCGCCTTGGCAGATGCCGCAAGGCGGCATCGACAAGGGCGAAAAGCCTGTAGACACCGCCTACCGCGAACTGTTCGAGGAAACCTCGATCCGCTCGGTCGAGCTCATCTCCGAAGCCCCGGAGTGGATCTACTACGACCTGCCCGACGAAGCCCTCGGCATCGCGCTCCGCGGCAAATATCGCGGCCAGCGCCAACGCTGGTTCGCCTTCCGCTTCACCGGCAAGGACAGCGACATCGACGTGAGCAACCCGGGCGACGGCCACCCGGCCGAGTTCGACAAATGGCGCTGGGAAAAGCTCGAAACCCTCCCCGACCTCATCGTCCCCTTCAAGCGCGACGCCTACTTGAAGATCGTCGAGGCGTTCAAGGACGTGCCGGCTGGGGTTCGGGGCTAGCTCCTTTCTTCACCTCCCCCTTCATGGGGGAGGCCGGGAGGGGGCCGTCTGCTGATGCTAGCCACCCTTGCCACCACCCCCATTCCGCGCCATCTGTTCCCCATGAAAACCATCGGCCTCATCGGCGGCATGAGCTGGGAATCCACCGCTCACTATTACGCCATCCTCAACCGCGAGACGGCCCGCCAGCTTGGCGGGCTGCACTCCGCCCCCGTGATCGTCCACTCGGTCGATTTCGCCCTTATCGAGGCGATGCAGCGCGCCGGTGACTGGGCCGGCGCCGGTGACATTCTCGCCGGCATCGCCAGGTCGCTCGAAGCCCAGGGCGCCGGAATCATCGGCCTTGCCACCAACACCATGCATATCTGCGCCCCGCAGATCGTCGCGGCGCTCAGTGTCCCCTTCGTCCACATCTCGGCGCCCACCGCCGATGCGCTGCTGGCCGACGGCATCGAGAAAGTCGGGCTGCTGGGCACCCGCTTCACCATGGAAAAGCGCTTCTACATCGAGGGGCTGGAGGCCCGCGGCCTCGAGGTGCTGGTGCCTGATGTCGGCATCACCAACCTCAACGGCATCATCTACGAGGAACTCTGCCTCGGTATCGTCAGCGAGGAGTCGCGCCGCACCTACGTCGATGCCATCACCCGGCTGCAAGCCCGCGGCGCCGAAGCGGTGATCCTCGGCTGCACCGAAATCGGCATGCTGATCGACGACAGCGTCAGCCCGCTCCCGACTTATGACACGACGGATTTACACGCCAAGGCATTGGTATCGGCAGCTTTGGCCTGAGCCCCGCACCGGCCCCTCAGTGCCTTCTCCCCTTGCGGGAGAAGGCACTAGTCGATAGTCGGGCCTAAGCCGCCCGCCGCATCCCGCCAGTCTGCTCCACCACCTGGAACACCTCGACAATCCGGTCGAGCTCGCTCGCCTGCGCCTCGGTCTGCTCGATCGCTGCGTTGGTTTGTTCGACCAGTGCCGCGTTGTGCTGGGTCATCTCGTCCATGGTGCGGACCGCGGTGTTGACCTCTTCGATCGCCGCCGCCTGTTCCTGGCTGTCGCGCGCGATCTTTTCCATCAACTGGTTCGACGAGCGCGCCGCCTCGAGAATGGCAACGAGCTTCTCCGCCGCTTCCGCCACCAGCCGCGAGCCACCGCGCACTTCGCTACCCGATTGCTCGACCAGCGCCTTCACTTCGTTCGACGCGCTCGCTGCAGATTGCGCAAGCCGCCGAACTTCGATCGCAACCACCGCAAAGCCCTTGCCAGCATCGCCCGCCCGCGCTGCTTCCACCGAAGCGTTCAGCGCCAACAGGTTGGTCTGGAACGCAATGTCGTCGATCATCCCGATGATGTTGGAGATCTTGCCCGAGGAACTGGTGATCCGCTCCATCGCCGCATTGGCCTCCTGCATCACCCCGCCGCCCTGCTCGGCCGCCAGCGTCACCCGCCCCGAAGCCGCGCTCGCCTGCTGCGCGTTCTGCGCATTGGCGGTCACCGTCGAGGCCAGCTGCTCCATCGCCGCCGATGTCTCTTCGATGGTCGCCGCCTGCTTGGTGGTGCGCTCGCTGAGATCATTGGCGCCCGACAGGATCTCGCCCGTCGCCGTCTTCAGCGACCGCGACGTCCCCTTCAGCTGGCCGACGATCTCCGTCAGCCGCTCCGCCACCGCGTTGGTGTCGTCCTTCAGCCGCGCGAAGGCACCGCCATACTGGCCGCTGACCCGCTGCGTCAGGTCGGTCTGCGCCAGCGCCGACAGCACTTCGCCAGTCTCACCCAGCCCGCGATCCACTGTCTCGACCAGCTGGTTGACGCTGCCCGCAAGGCTGTTCAGCTCCGCATCCGGAAATGTGGCCGCAACGCGCCTGGTGAAATCGCCGTCGATCGCCGCATTGACCACATCGCCGAACGCGCTCTGCAGTTCGGCCATCATCTTCACCCGCGCCTCCTGGTCGCGGACGATCCGCACCGCTTCGGCCTCGGTCATCGCGGCGACCTTCATGCCGTTCTCGCGGAACACTTCCACCGCGCGCGCCAGTGTGCCCACTTCGTCGACCCGCGCCGTACCCGGCACGGTCACGGCATAGTCGCCATCCGCCATCACCTTCACCGTGCGGCCCATCCCCCCGAGCGGCCCGCCCACCAGCTGCCGGATCAGCCCGAACAGGATCGCGCAGGCGGCCAGCACGCAGATCGCTGACAACACGATGATCGTCGTCCGCCCCTCGTTCACCGCCGCCTGTAGCGTCGCCAGCGGCACGGTCGAAACCACCACCCAGCGGTCCTCGGTCCCCCCAACGCTGAACGGCACAGCCGTCTGCCGCAGCCCGGCATTGTCCGCTTCCTTTGCCGCATTGTCGGCGAGCGCCGCCGTAACGATGCCGCTGGTCGGATCGGCCGCGTCGAGCGTCTTGCCGATCATCGCCGGATCGGGATGCGCCACAACGATGCCCGTGGCCGAAACCACGGTGACATTGCCGGTGCCGAACGGCTTCAGCTCGGCCATCCGGGTATTGATGTCGGACAGGGACAGGTCGACGCCGCCGGTTCCGAGATAAGTCGTCCCGGCCTTGATCGGCGCGCCAAACGACATGATCAGCATGTCCTTGCCGGCGACGGTGTAGTTGTAGGGCTCGATGGCGACCGAACGGCCCAACGCCTTGGGCTGCAGGTAATAGTCGCCCGCGCCCGGCTGGTCGTAGCCGGTGAGTGCCTCAAGCGCCACCGAGCCGGAGCCACGGTTCCAGTATGGGATGTAGCGGCCGGTCGCATCGTGTCCCGGCCTGCCCGCCGCCGCCGCGTCGTTGCCGTCCAGCGCATTGGGCTCCCAACCCGACCACGCGCCGAGCAGGCCCGGGTTGCGCTCGAGGAACTGCCGGATCGTCGCGTCATAGACCGCGCGATCGACGACGCCCGCCGCATGCATACCTTCGAGCGCCGTGACGATCCCCTCGGCCGCCCGCTCGCCGCGCAGCAGGTCGGTCGAGACCTGGGCGGCGATGCCCTCTGTGGTCTCGGCCTGAAGCTGGCGCGTCTGCGCCTCCATGGTGCCGCCGACCTGCTGCACCAGCACCGTCATGCCGATGGCAAACACGGCTGTAAGGGCCGCGCCACCGAGTAGCGCAACCTTGAGGGAGAGAGAACGAATACGCATGCGGGGACGGCTCCTGCCGAAGAGTGCTTCCAGCGCATTCAGCGCAGTGCGCCGTTAAAGAACGGTCAACCACGATGGCCTGTTGCCAAAAAAATAGGCAGAAGCACTCCGCGGAAAGCGCGACCCCGGCCACGCGAAGTGACCGGGGTCGCACTGATTTCGGACGGGTGGTCGGCTTAGAACTCCGCCCAGTCCTTCGCCACCGCCGCATTGCCGTTGCTGAGATAGCTGCGGGCCGCCGCTTTCACCTTTTGCTGCAGGGCCTTGACGCTGCCGCCACGCGGCATCTCCGGCGCCATCATCCCGCCGCCGCTCTCCTCGATTGAGAACACGTCGACGATCTTGTCGAGTTCGCTCGCCTGACCCTCGGTCTGCTCGATGGCGGCGTTTGTCTGTTCCACCAGCGCCGCGTTCTGCTGCGTCATCTCGTCGAGCACGCGGACCGCCGAGCTCACCTCGTCGATGGCGCCTGCCTGTTCACGGCTTGCCGTAGCGATGCCCTCGATCAGGCTCGAGCTTTCCCGCGCCGCCTCCAGCATGGTCACCAGCTTCTGCGCTGCCTCCGCCACCAGCTTCGAACCGCCCGCTACTTCGTGGCTCGATTGCTCGATCAACGCCTTCACTTCGCTCGAGGCGCTCGCCGCGGACTGCGCCAGCCGCCGCACTTCCACGGCGACCACCGCAAAGCCCTTGCCGGCGTCCCCGGCGCGCGCCGCCTCCACCGAGGCGTTCAATGCCAAGAGGTTGGTCTGGAAGGCGATGTCGTCGATCATCCCGATAATGTTGGAGATCTTGCCCGACGAGGTGGTGATGCGCTCCATCGCCGCCGTCGCCTTCTCCATCACCGCGCCGCCCTCGGTCGCCGTCTTGCTGACGTCCTGCGCCTTGGTCGAGGCATCGGCCGCCCGCTTGGCGTTCTCGTTCACGGTCGAGGCCAGCTGCTCCATCGCCGCCGACGTCTCCTCGATGGTCGCCGCCTGCTTGGTGGTCCGTTCGCTCAGATCGTTAGCCCCGGAGAGGATTTCGCCGGTCGCCGTCTTCAGCGCCCGCGACGTCGTCTGCAGCGAGGTGACGATCTCGGTGATCCGCTCCAGCGAAGCGTTGAACGCCTGCCGCAGCCCCTCGTATTGGCCGCTGAACTGGGTATCCACTCGCCCTCCCAGGTCGCCATCCGCCATGCGCGCCAGCGAGGTCTTCAGCAGCTCGATGATCGCCTCGGACTTCTTGCGCTCGGTAATGTCGGAGGCGAACTTCACCACCTTCATCGGCTTGCCGGCCGCGTCGAATACCGGGTTGTACGAGGCCATGATCCAGACCTCCTTGCCGCCCTTGCCGACGCGCTTGAACTCTGACGACACGAACTCGCCGCCGCGCAGCCGCGTCCAGAACTGCTCGTACTCGGCGCTGGCGCCGTAGCTCGGCTCGACGAACATCCGGTGGTGCCGGCCCTGGATTTCCTCCAGCCGGTACCCCACCGTGTTGAGGAAGTTCTCGTTGGCGTTGATGATCGTGCCGTCGAGCTTGAACTCGATCACCGCCTGCGCCCGGCCGATCGCCGCCACCTGCCCCGCCATGTCGGCCGAGCGGTTCTTCTGCTCGGTGATATCGGCGGCGAACTTGATCACCTTGATCGGCTTGCCGGCCTTGTTGAGGATCGGGTTGTAGCTGGCCTGCAGCCAGATCTCCTTGCCGCCCTTGCCGAAGCGGCGATACTCGCCGGACTGGAACTGACCCGCCCCCAGCGAACGCCAGAACTCGGCATATTCCGCCGTCTGCGCCATCGCCGGATCGACGAACATCCGGTGGTGCTTGCCCTGGATTTCCTCCAGCGAGTAGCCCGCCGCGCTTAGGAAATTGGCGTTTGCCGTAACGATTGTGCCATCGAGATTGAACTCGATCACCGCCTGGCTGCGCATGATTGCTTCGACCTTGCTGCGATCATCCGAATGCGAACTGCCGGAAAACCCTGCGAAAATTGACTGACCCATGACTTCTGCCCCCAAAAACCGCTTCTGCGGAACCGCGCCGATTTCAACCCCGATCCGCTTGAGGAACCCCCAAGCCGGACGTGCGCATTAACGCGGTACACCATGACAAAGGGCGCCAGATGGCGCCCTTTCGCTGATTTCGGTGTGTAGGAGAGAGAGAGAGAGCTAGAACTCGCTCCAGTCGGCCTTGATCGCCGCATTGCCCTGGCTGAGATAGACACGCCGCGCCGTGCTCTTGGTCGCCACCGGAACGGCGCTCACCTCGGCCACGGTGAAGATATCGACGATGCGGTCGAGTTCGCCCGCCTGCGACTCCGTCTGCTCGATCGCCGCATTGGTCTCTTCCACCAGCGCCGCGTTGTGCTGGGTCATCTCGTCCAGCGTCCGCACTGCCACGTTGACCTCCTCGATCGAGGAGGCCTGCGCCCGGCTCTCGCCAGCGATACCCTGCAGCAGCTCGTAGTTCGTGCGCGCGCCTTCGAGCATCACCCCGAGCTTTGCAGCAGCCTCGGCTACCAGCCGCGAACCACCGGCCACTTCCGTGCCCGACTGCTCGATCAGCGCCTTCACTTCCGACGAGGCGCTCGCCGCCGACTGCGCCAGCCGCCGCACTTCCACGGCGACCACGGCAAAGCCCTTGCCGGCATCACCGGCCCGCGCCGCTTCCACCGAGGCGTTGAGCGCCAAGAGGTTCGTCTGGAACGCGATGTCGTCAATCAGCCCGATAATGTTGGAGATCTTCGACGACGACTGCGTAATCCGCTCCATCGCCGCCGTCGCCTGCCGCATCACCTCGCCACCCTGCTCGGCGGTCCGCGATACGTCGGCCGCGTTGGTACTCGCCGATTCAGCCCGCTTGGCGTTCTCCAGCACCGTCACCGCCAGCTGCTCAATCGCCGCCGAGGTCTCCTCGATCGTCGCCGCCTGCTTGGTGGTGCGTTCGCTGAGATCGTTGGCGCCGGACAGGATTTCTCCGGTCGCGACCTTCAGCGACCGCGAGGTCGAGCGGAGGTTGGTCACCACCTCGGTCAGCCGGTCGCCGACCGCATTGGTGTCGTCCATCAGCTTCTTCAGCGACCCCGAGTAGCTGCCTTCCATGCGCCGCGTCAGGTCGGCCTGCGCCAGCGCCCCGAGCACCCGCCCGGTCTCGCCGATCGAGGTATCCACCGTCTCGATCAGCTGGTTGACGCTGCGGGCCAGCTCCACCAGGTCCGCTTCGGCAAACTCCGAACTCACCCGGCGGCTGAAATCGCCCTCCAGCGCCGCCCCCACCGCATCCCCGATTTCGCGGTTCAGCGCCGCGGCGGCATCCGCCCGTGCCACCGTCACCTTCGCGGTCGCAGCAGCTTCACCGGCCAGCGCATCACGATTGCGCAGCGCCTCGCGGAAGATACCGAGCACCTGGCCCAGCCCGTTGACCTCGGAGACCTTGTGGCTCGCCTCCACCGTCACCTCGAGGTCACCTTCTGACAGCCGGCGGAAGCCGTCAGTCATGTTGGCCAGGGGTTTCGCCACGAACCGCTGCGCCAGCAGCATGGTAGCCAGCGCCAGCCCGAGGATCAGCGCCAGGCCACCCCAGGTGGCGATATCGGAGAACAGCGCGTTGCGCCCCGCCGCCCGCAATTGCGCGACATTGGCCGCCTCGATCGCGTCGGAGATCGCCGACATCTCACCTTCCAGCGTTTCGAAGCTCTCGTCGAATGCGGCGAGGTCGGCTGTGGCGCCGGCAATGTCGAACTTGTTGACTTTGCCCACCAGCGCCGTGGCGGCATTGATATAGGCATCAAGTGGCGCCTTCACCCCGCCGAGGGCGGTCCTTACGGTTTCGGGCAGCGTCAGCGCGTCCTCCGCGGCGATCGCGGCGCGGAACGAAGCACCGTACTGCATCACCTCGGCATAGGCGTCCTTGACCATATCGACATCGCCGGCGACGCCCGCGTAGAGTCCACGGAACACGATGCCGCGCATGCTGTCATGCAGCATGTCGGCGGTCATGTGCGCCCGCATCGCGCTCATCATGGTCTCGGAGGTCTTGCCCGATTGCTTGAATTCGGTGGAGACGTAGAGGCTCGCCCCGGCAACCACGACACCGATCAGCATCAGCGTTGCCGACAAGCCAAACACCAGGGTCCTGAGCCGGACCCCGTTTGCCGGCTTTGTCTGCGCGCCGTCTTCCGGCGTCGTCGCCGCGCCGGCGCTACCGTTGTTCTTCATTCTGAAGTTCCGTCGGCCGACGCCACCGCCTTCTGGCGGTCCGGGAAACGCACGCGGCCGGCGTGCGTCCCGTCACGAATGAAGGGTGCCTTGTGATGGTTAATGCGTAGTTGAGAACCCCATCCGGAGCTAAAATTCTGCCCAGTCGTCGGACTTGATCGCGGTATTGCCGCGGCTGAGATAAGTCTTCGCCGCCGCCTTCACCCGCTGCTCGACCGCCTTCACGCCACGAGCCGGCTGCAACACCACCACCGGCGCCGCAATCTCCGCTTTCTCGTCCACCGTGAACACCGCAACGATCCGGTCGAGTTCACTGGCCTGCGCTTCGGTCTGCTCGATCGCCGCGTTGGTTTCTTCCACCAGCGCCGCATTGTGCTGGGTCATCTCATCCATCTGGCGTACGGCGGTGTTGACCTCTTCGATCGCCGAGGCCTGCTCGCGGCTGTCCCGCGCAATGCCTTCCAGCAGTTCGCGATTGCCGCGCACCGCCACCAGCATCTGCTCGAGCTTGGCCGCCGCTTCCGCGACGAGACGCGAACCGCCCTGTACTTCATTGGCCGATTGCTCGATCAGCACCTTCACTTCGGACGAGGCACTAGCCGCCGACTGCGCCAGCCGTCGCACTTCCACCGCCACCACCGCAAAACCCCTGCCCGCATCGCCGGCCCGCGCCGCCTCCACCGAGGCGTTGAGCGCGAGCAGGTTGGTCTGGAACGCGATGTCGTCGATCAGCCCGATGATCTTGGAGATCTTGGCCGAGCTGTCGGTGATCCGCCCCATCGCCGCATTGGCGCTGAGCATCACCGCGCCGCCGGCCTCCGCCGTCGTCGTCACCTGCCCGGCATTCTCCGATGCCCCGGCCGCCCGCTGTGCATTGGCCAGCACCGTAGTCGAAAGCTGCTCCATCGCCGCCGACGTCTCCTCGATCGTCGCCGCCTGCTTGGTGGTGCGCTCGCTGAGGTCGTTGGCGCCCGAGAGGATCTCGCCCGTCGCCGTCTTCAGGTCGAACGAGGTCTTCTTCAGTTGCGTCACGATATCGGTGAGCTTTTCCGCCACCGTATTGGTGTTGTGCTTCAGCCGGGCGAACTCACCCTCGTAATTGCCGTCCATGCGGCGCGTCAGGTCGGCCTCGGCCAGCGCCTCGAGCACATCGCCCGCTTCGTTCAGTCCGCTCGCCATGGTGTCCATCAACCCGTTGAAGTTGCTGGCGATGCGCTCGATATCTGCGTCCGGGAAGTGCGCGTCGATGCGCTGCTTCAGGTCGCCCTTCAGCGTCGCCGCCACCACGCCGTCAAACGCGTTCTGGAAGCTGAGCATCATCGCGGCGCGCTCAGCCGCCTTCTCATGCCGCGTCCGCTCATCCTCGTTCATTTCGGCGACGCGGATGCCGTTCTCCTTGAACACCTGCACTGCGGCCGCCATCTGGCCGATCTCGTTCTTCTCGCCCGCATAGGGCACCTCAGCTGCGAAGTCGCCTTCGGCGATCCGCGCCATGGTCTGGGTCACCCGGGTCAGCGGGTTCGACAGATATCGGGTGCCGACATAGAGCGCGGCACCCACGCCGGCGAGCAGCCCGAGGATGGTCGCGCCCGCCACCACCGGCAGGATCAGCGCCTCGAAGCTGCCGATGTCAGCCTTGATCGCCTCGAACTGCGCCTGGTCGTTCTGCACCACGGCGTCGATCTCGCCCTGGTACGCCTTGCGGTTGGCCCGGTTGGCGTCGTTGTTGCCCTGCGCGTTGGCCTGCGCCGGATCGATCGTCGCGAGACGCGCGGTTTCGGCGCGGAACTGGCGGAACTCCGTGGTGCGGGCCACCACCTGGTCGAACGCCGCCCGGTCGGCCGCCGGCACCAGCGGCTGCCACTCGGCGAGGTGCGCGTCGATCTTGTCGAGCGACTTCAGCAGCCCCTCGGCGAACGGCGCCGCCTTCTCAACGTTGGGCGACGCATAGATACCCCGCGCGTCCATGACCACAGCCGTCACCAGCCGGTTGAGATGCTCGCCGTTGAAGGCCCGCTGCGACGCTGCCTCGAGCTGCCCCGTGCGCTCGGTGAACGACGTCGTCACGAAAAGTGCGAGGCCGCCGATTGCCGAAACAACCAGTCCCATGACGGCGACGATAAGGAAGAGGCGGGTCCGGATTTTCATTGTGCTGCGCTCGCTCTGATTCTGGAGTGGACGACGGGGCATGACTGGGCGCGTCCGGAATTGCTTCCGCTGAACGGCTTACGTTTTCTGGTGATCAATTGGGCGCGGCTCCATAACTGGCCGCGGCTGTCCTGGCCCCGGCGCGGTTAGTCTTGCTGCATTCCCGATACCGACAATTACGCAGTTTGCCTTAAGGGATAGTGAATTGGTTCCGGTCGCAGATTTAGCATCACGCGGCTGTGATCGGAGTCGCGCTCCAAGGCGGCTGAGCCACGGTCCTCTCCACACCCACGGTGTCACCCCGGCGAAGGCCGGAATGACATCGTGGGTGAGGCAAGCACAGTGCCCCCAAAAACAAAACGGGCGCCCCAAGGGACGCCCGTTTGAATTCCGTATCTGCCGTCCTGCGTCAGTGCGCGGTGCTGGTCCCGACCGAGGCGTCGAGCAGGAGGTTCCGCCAGCCGTCGATCTCTGCCTGCAGGCGCATCTCGTCGTCGGCGGTGGTCGCGGCCTGCTGGGCGGTGAGCCCGGCTGCGATCAGCCCTTCGATCTTAGCGCGGTCGAATTCGGCGATGTCCTGCGCCTCCTCGGCGAGGATGGTCAGCCCCTCGGGCGACACATCGGCAAAGCCGCCGCGCACGTAGTAGACGTGACTGATCCCGTCCGTGCCGACCACCGTCACGAAGCCCGGCTTCAGCGTCGTCATCAGCGGCGCATGGTCGCCCAGCACAGTGAAATAGCCATCGGCGCCCGGCACGGTCACCGACTTCACGGTCTGTGAGAGCAGCAGCCGCTCGGGCGAGACGATTTCGAGTTTGGTGCCTTCGGCCATGGTCCTGCCTTTGGGTTGAGCTGGGTCCGCCCGAGGGCGAACCCGAGTTCGTCAGTGAAGCTTAGGCCGCGGCGGCCAGCTTCTGGGCCTTCTTGACCGCGTCCTCGATAGTGCCGACCATGTAGAAGGCGGCTTCCGGGAGGTGGTCATACTTGCCGTCGACGAGGCCCCTGAAGCCCTTGATGGTGTCTTCGAGCGCCACGAAGATGCCCGGAGTACCGGTGAACGCTTCGGCCACGAAGAACGGCTGGCTCATGAAGCGCTCGATTTTACGAGCCCGGGTCACCGTCAGCTTGTCCTCTTCCGACAGCTCGTCCATGCCGAGAATGGCGATGATGTCCTGCAGCGCCTTGTAGCGCTGGAGAATCTGCTGCACGCGGCGCGCCGTGTCGTAATGCTCTTCGCCGATGACGCGGGCATCAAGCATGCGCGAGGTTGAATCCAGCGGGTCCACCGCGGGGTAAATGCCCTTTTCGGCAATGCCGCGCGAAAGAACGGTCGTTGCATCCAGATGCGCGAAGGAGGTGGCAGGGGCCGGGTCGGTCAAATCGTCGGC
>JBKJMF010000374.1:0-5613 GCA_046596525.1 Devosia sp.
CGGCAGGTAGTCGGCGGCTTGCAGCCGCAGGTTGCCGCGAGTTACGCCGCGGGCCGCAAACCATTGGGCTTCGTCGGCAGGCGAGACTTCGGCGAAAAAGCGGGCGAGCGCCGGGGCGAGGAAGGCCGCGGTGGCGCCGAGCCCGGCGATGACGTTGGTCTTCTGGCCGCGGGCCTGCCCGATGAAGGGGGCACCATCGACGGTACGAAATGCGCCGATAGCGGTTTCGCCGGCGAGCCGCAGCGCGCCCGCCTTGCCGGCGGCGCTGCCGAGGCGGGCGCGGGCGGTGGCGGGATCGCCGGTGACCAGCGCCGAGACGCTGACCTTGCCATCTTGCCCGAGCACGACACCGCGATCGAGGAAGCTGACATAGGGGGCGGGGAGGAGCTTGCCGGCTTCGAGCAGCACCGCCGAGCCGGGGACCGGTCCGAGGCTGCGGTCGCGCGCCTCCTCAGGCAAGTGTTCGAGCACCGCGTCGTCGCCGGCAAGGATCACCTGCTGTGCTTCGACGCTGCGGCCTTCGTAGACGATGCGGGCGGTGCCGTCCTTGCGGATGGTCAGTTCGGTTTCGCCGCGATCGAGGTGGCGCACCTCGTGCTGCGCCAGCCAGGCTTCGAGCGCCGGCTCGAACCGCCCGTGACCGAGCATCTGCTGGTCGCGGACCCGCAGCATTGTACCTTCGGCAATGTTGCGATCGGCAACCGGCTCGACGGCATAGCCGAGCGCAATGGCCAGATGGCGGAAATGGCCGAGCGCCGCGATGCTATCGGGGGCTTCGGCGATGAACAGCGGATCGGCGCGGCTGACGAGCCCCTTGCCCCAGCCGTTCACCACCTTGGTGGTTTCGGCGGCGAGGCGCTTCAGCAGCGCCAGGGTTTCGGGCCGGGTGACCGGCGCGACCGAGATATCGATGCTGCGTTGCAGGCGGAACGGCGAGAACGGCTCGCCGACGAGGCAGACATTGCGCCCGTGCTGGATGGCGAGCAGGCCCGCCAGCAGCCCGGCGAGCGGGGTGGAGCCGACCACCAGATAGTCATAGCTGCCGTCGGCCATAGGATTAGCGGACCATTGTTGGGGCTGCGGCAATGCGCCCCCCACACATCGATGTGTGCGGGTGCATAAATTGCCAGAATGCCTTTATAGATCGGGCGCGTTTCCGCACCTTCGCATGAGGCAGAGCCCTGCACATGATATTTTGGTCGCTCGCTTTAGTGGTCACAGCCATTGCCTGCGCCGCCCTCTATTATGCGGGGGCCGGGCGGAGGGTCAACGCGACTGCCGCTGTTGTCGACAGCCCTGAGATGGCGCACCTGAAGCTGCAGCTGAAGGAAATCGAGTCGGACCTTGCGCTCGGACGGCTGGGGACAGCCGAAGCGGTGGCCGCCAAGGGCGAACTGGCCCGGGAGTTGATGCGCTTGAAGGGGACGACGAAACGGGCGGCGGATAGCGGAGCGCGGCGCGGCATCGTTGCCGGCGCGGCGGTGGCCACGGCCTTGTTGGCGTTCGGCGTTTATGGCGTGCTTGGGCGGCCGGACCTGCCGGCGCAGCCGCTGACGGAACGCAAGGACATCCCGCCGCCCGAGATGACGCTCGATGACGCGGTGGCGCGGATCGAAGCGCAGCTCAAGGCCAACCCGGGCGACCTGCGCGGCTGGAGCGTGGTGGCACCGGCTTACATGCAGCTCGGCCGGTTCGACGACGCAGCAGCGGCGCTGCGCAAGGTGATCGAGCTCGACGGGCCGACGGCCGATCGCGAAACTGATCTCGGCGAAGCGCTGATGATGGCGAAGAACGGCGATGCCACCGGCGAGCCGCTGGAACTGTTCCGGAGCGCTTCGAACCGCGATGTACGGCACGTCCGCTCGCGCTATTACCTCGCCAGTGAGGCCACCCGCGAAGGCGATTTTGCCAACGCCAAGACCCAATGGGAGGCGCTGCTGAAGCTCAGCGCAGGCGGCGAAACCTGGGTGGCCAATGCCGAGGCGGGGCTGGCTGCGGCTGAAGCCGGACTGAACGGCGGCGAGCTGCCGGACGACTCGGCCATCGCCGGCATGGTCGAAGGGCTGTCGACCCGGCTGCTCAGCAGCGGCGGCTCGATCGATGAATGGACGCGCCTGGTGCGCTCGCGGCTGGTGCTGGGGCAGACCGAGGCGGCACAACTGGCCTATGATGCGGCCCGCAAGGCCTACCCGAGTTCGGGGGATCGCGCGGAACTCGATGTTCTCGCAGCGGATAATGGATTGGTAGCAAGCAATTGACTCGTAAGCAGAAACGCTTGACCGTGATCGCCGGTCTCGGTGCCGTTCTCGCCATCGCGGCGACGCTGATCTTCGTGGCGCTGCGCGACCAGATCGTGTTCTTTTATTCGCCGAGCGAGGTGAAGGAACGGGCGATCACGGCCGGCACGCCGATCCGCCTGGGCGGGCTGGTCAAGGAAGGCACCTGGAAGAAGGACGGCGAGACCTCCGACTTCGTGGTGACCGACGGGCAGACCGAGATGACGACGCACTATGTCGGGCTGCTGCCCGACCTGTTCCGCGAGGGGCAGGGCGTGGTGATCGAGGGCAGCGTGACCCCGGCGGGGACGTTTGCGGCGACCAACGTGCTGGCCAAGCACGACGAGAACTACATGCCCAAGGAAGTGGTGGAAGAGTTGAAGAAGCGCGGCGAGTGGCAGCGCGAGGGGGCACCGCTGTGAGGGTGCTGACGGAGAGAGACGGCCCCCTCCCATCCTCCCCCATGAAGGGGGAGGTGCCGCATCCAGTATTGGGCACCATCGAGCCGCAAGCTCGACTCTTCACCTCCCCCTTCATGGGGGAGGCCGGGAGGGGGCCGTCTGTTTCGGCTCTCGCACTCCTTGCCCCGGACGGACGCCCATGAGCATCGAACTCGGCCACTTCGCCCTCGTCCTCGCCTTCGCCATCTCGGCGATCTCGGCGATCGTCGGCCTGATGTTCTGGAAGCGTGAGGCGCTGGCCGGGTATCTGCAGCAGGGGGCTATCCTGCAGTTCGTGCTGGTGGCGGCGGCGTTTGCGGCGCTGATCCAGGCGTTCGTCGTCTCGGATTTCTCGCTGAAGCTCGCCTATGAGCATGCCAATTCGGCGCAGCCGCTGATCTACAAGATCACCGCGGTGTGGGGGAACCATGAGGGCTCGATGGTCCTGTGGGTGCTGATCCTCGTGGTGATGGGCGCCGCCGTCGCGGCTTTCGGGCGCAACCTGCCCAAGGACCTGCTGACGCTGGTGCTGGCGATGCAGAGCCTGCTCGCTGCGGCGTTCACCGGCTTTACGCTGTTCACCTCGAACCCCTTCCTGCGGCTGGTTCCGGCGCCGTTCGAGGGGCAGGACCTCAATCCGATCCTCCAGGACATCGGCCTCGCGATCCATCCGCCGCTGCTCTACATGGGCTATGTCGGCTTTTCGGTCTGCTTCAGCTTCGCCATCGCGGCACTGATTTCGGGCAAGATCGATGCCGCCTGGGCCCGCTGGGTGCGTCCGTGGACGCTGGTCAGTTGGTGCTTCCTGACCCTCGGCATCGCCATGGGCTCCTACTGGGCCTACTACGAACTCGGCTGGGGCGGCTGGTGGTTCTGGGACCCGGTGGAGAATGCGAGCTTCATGCCGTGGCTCGCCGGCACCGCACTGCTGCATTCGGCGCTAGTGATGGAGAAGCGCAACGCGCTGAAGATCTGGACGATCTTTCTCGCCATCATCACCTTCTCGCTGAGCCTGCTCGGCACCTTCATGGTGCGCTCGGGTATCCTCACCTCGGTGCACACGTTCGCCTCTGATCCGACGCGCGGCATGGTGATCCTGGCGCTGCTCGCGGCGTTCATCGGCGGAGCGTTCTCGCTGTTCGCCTTCCGCGCCTCGACGCTGCGGGCTGGTGGGCTGTTCGCGCCAATCAGTCGCGAGGGGGCGTTGATCCTCAACAACCTTTTCCTGATGGCGGCGCTTGCCGCCGTGCTGGTTGGCACGCTCTATCCGCTGCTGCTCGACGCGCTGATGGGCGAGACCATTTCGGTCGGTGCGCCGTTCTTCAACCTCACCTTCGGCGTGATCATGGCGCCGCTGCTGATCATCCTGCCGTTCGGGCCGTTCCTCGCCTGGAAGCGCGGCGACGTGATCGCGGTGACGCAGCGACTGGCCGGTGCCGCCGGGCTGGCGCTGTTCGCGGCGATCCTCTGCTTTGCGCTTGGTGGAGCCGAGGTGTCGCTGGCGCCGCTCGGGCTGCTGCTCGGCTTCTGGGTGGCGTTCGGGGCACTGGCTGAACTGGTGGATCGCGCGAAGTTCTTCCGCACCGACGTCGTGACCTCGTTCAAGCGCCTGTTCGGCCTGCCGCGCACGGCGTGGTCGACGGCGATGGCGCATTTCGGCATTGGCGTGACGGTGATCGGCATCGTCGCGGCGAGCGCCTGGGGCACTGAACTGGTGACCACGGTGGTGCCGGGGCAGGGCCTGGTGATCTCCGACCACCAGGTGACGTTCGAGGGCATCGAGCATGTGGAGGGTCCGAACTTCGTCTCCGATACCGGCAAGTTCTCGATCCGGGCGCCGGGCGGCGGGGTGCGCGAGGCGCTGGCCGAGCGGCGCGTCTACAACATGAGCGGGCAGCCGACCACCGAGGCGGCGATCGAGACTTACGGCTTCAGCCAGCTCTACGTGCAACTGGGCGAGCCGCAGCCGGACGGCAAGTCGGTGGTGCGGTTGTGGTTCAAGCCCTATGTGACGCTGATCTGGCTCGGCTGCGTGCTAATGGCCGGGGCGGGCTTCCTGTCGCTGAGCTACCGGCGGCTGCGCATCGGCGCGCCGCGCCCGGCACCGGCCAAGCTCGACAAGGCGCCGGCCGAATGAGGGCGATCCTGGCGCTCGCGATGCTGGTGTTGTCGAGCGTTCCGGCGCTAGCAGTGCGGCCCGACGAGATGCTGGCCGACCAGGGGCTCGAGGCACGGGCCCGGACCATATCCGAGGGGCTGCGCTGCCTCGTCTGCCAGAACCAGTCCATCGATGATTCCGATGCCGACCTGGCGCACGACCTGCGGGTGCTGGTGCGGGAACGGCTGACGGCGGGGGATAGCGACGAGGCGGTGCTGGATTACATCGTCGCGCGCTACGGCGAGTATGTGCTGCTGAACCCGGTGATCGCGCCACATACGCTGCTGCTGTGGGTCGCGGCGCCGGTGGTGCTGGTGATTGGCGGGATCGTGGTGTTCTTGGGCTCGCGGCGGAAACGCGTGGCGGGGCAGGTGGCGCTGACCGAGGATGAGGCGAAGGCGATCGAGGAATTGGAGCGGTAGGGGCTGGAAACGGTATAGTTTCTATACTATATTGTTCCATGCCCTTCGAGTATGATCCGCACAAGAGCGCAGCCAACAAGGACAAGCACGGCATCGATTTCGACGAGGCGCAGGCCCTGTGGGACGACGACAAGCGGATCGAAGAAGACACCCGGTTTGTTGGCGAGTTGCGCCATTTGGCAACTGGTTGCATCGGCGAACGTTTCTGGACCGCAGTGTTCACGCTACGCGACGGGCGAGTGCGATTGATTTCGGTGAGGCGAGCTAGAGATGACGAAATCCAGCAATATCAAGACCATAACAGCTGAGGAATTCGA
>JBKJMF010000437.1:0-3323 GCA_046596525.1 Devosia sp.
CGTCACCCCGCAAGTGTCGAGCAGCGCCCAGGCGCGCTATCGCAGCATCAGCGCCAGTGCGCAGCTCCAGGGTGTCGGCCCGGACTACTTCCGGGTGAACAATCGTAGCTTCGTCGAAGGCGCGGCGTTCGACGAGAGCGGCGTCAGTTCGCTGGCGCAGGTGGCGGTGATCGACACGACGGCGCGCGATACGCTGTTCACGAACGGTGAGGAGGCGGTCGGCCAGGTGGTGCTGGTCGGCAACGTGCCGCTGCGCATCATTGGCGTCGTGGCAGCGAGCACCAACAACTTCGGACCCCAATCCAACTCGATCAACATCTGGATGCCCTACACCACCGCGATGTCGCGCATTCTCGGGCAGAACTGGCTCTCCACCATTACGGTGCGCGTTGCGGACAGCTCCGATGTCACCGAGGCGCAAGCGGAGATCGAGGCGCTGCTGGAGCGGCGGCACGGCACGGTGGATTTCAGCCTGCAGAACACCGACACCATACGCGAGACCATCCAGTCGACGTCGCAGACCCTGACGCTGCTGATCTCCGCCATCGCGGTGATCTCGCTGATCGTCGGCGGCATCGGGGTGATGAACATCATGCTGGTGTCGGTGCGCGAGCGGACCCGTGAGATCGGGGTGCGGATGGCCGTGGGAGCGCGGCAGGGCGATATCCTGCAGCAGTTCCTCATTGAGGCAGTGCTGGTGTGCCTGATCGGCGGGACGGTGGGCGTACTGCTGTCGCTGGGGATCGGGTTAGGGGTGGAGCAGCTGGTTAGCGGGCTGAGCTTCATCTACTCGCCGACGACGATCATTGCGGCATTCGTGTCTTCGACCCTGATCGGCGTGCTGTTCGGCTTCATGCCGGCGCGGTCGGCGGCAAGGCTCGATCCGGTGGTGGCGCTGGCGAGCGAGTGAGACACGGCCCTAGCCTCACCAGATGCCGGGCACCCAGCGAAAGCGGACCTTGCGCATGTAGTCGGCGTACCCGGGCAGTTCCTCGCTGAGGGTCGCCTCCTCGGCGAGCGTCCTGAGCGCCAGGGCGATGGTGCAGATGATGGCTGGGATGACTGCGACTGCCGAGCCCAGCGCCAGCGCCGTACCGAAGCCCAGCGCTCCGCCGCCGATGTAGCCCGGATGGCGGATGGTGGCGTAGGGGCCGGCATCGATGACCTTGTGGCCCCGGTCGGTCTGGATGCGCACCGTGAGTTCGAAGTGCCGGTTGACCCCCTGCGCCCAAGAGGTGAGCCAGAAGCCGCCAGCGAAGATCAGGTAGCCGAGCCAGACCACGCCATCCGGCAATTGCCACCAGCCGAAGCGGAAATCGAGCCCGGCGACCGGCAGGATGGAGGCCATCGAGGTAATGGTGACGGCGACGAAGGCGAGGTCCCATGACTTGCTGCCAGCCTGCGGCTTGCGGCGGATGGCGAAAAGTTCGGGATCGACGCGCCAGATGTAGATCATGGCGACGATGACCGCGGCGAGGAAGAAGGCGAGATACCACCAGCCGCGGTCCCAGGCGAACGTGCCGGCGGGGAAGAAGAGCAGCGCGGCCATAACAAGCAGGCTCACTGCGAGCGAGCCAAGCGCGCGGTACTCGTCGGAACCGAAACTGGGATGCGTGGCGTCGGACATGGAAGGCCTCCGCGGACAGGGCAATTTTACTCCCGTTGCCATGACGGAGTCACGCGGAACCGGTGGGGTCGCGGGCGGGGGGTATGACGGCTCCCACACCCCCCTCTCTTGCGAAATCTAAGGCTTAGCCAAACGGCTAAACCTAAGATTTCGCTTTCTCCCCCGCCAAGGGGGAGAGGGGCGCTGGTGTAAGGGCCGTTAGTGCTGGTGCGAGTGGTGGTCGTCGAACTCGCGCGGCTTGAAGTGGTAGTCGGCCGAGCAGAACTCGCAGACCACTTCGATCTCGCCGTCGATCACCATTTCCTCGCGCTCTTCGGGCGAGAAGTTGTCGCGCAGCATGGCCTCGATCCGTTCGGCGGAGCAGGTGCAGCGCTCCTCGAGTGCGATCGGCTCGAAGATACGGACGCCCGGCTGGTGGAACAGGCGGACCAGCAGCCGCTCGGCCGACACATCCGGATCGGCCAGTTCGTCGTCACCGACGGTCGAGAGCAGCGAGCGGGTTTGAGTCCACTTGTCGTCTTCGACGAAATTCGGATCGGCGGTCTCCGGGTTATCGAAATTGCCGTCGCCCGGCAGATCCGGCATCACCGATTGGCCGTGCGGCGGCAAATGCTGCACGAGGGCACCGCCAGCTCGCCAATGCGGATTGCGATCACCGCGCACCGAATGCTCGGCGACGGCGAGGCGGACCAGGGTCGGGATTTGCTCGGACTGTTGGAAATAGGCATGCGCTACGTCCTCGAGCGTGCCGCCCTCGAGCGCCACGATACCCTGGTAGCGCTCCATGTGGACGCCCTGGTCGACGGTCATGGCGAGGTGGCCCTTACCGAGCAACTGGCCCGGCTGGGTTTCACCGCGCTCGATGGCGGTCATCACCGCATCGGCGTCGAAACGGGCATAGCCGCGGAGGCCATCCGGCGCGTCGAGGTCGACGACGATGAGATTCACCGGCCCATCGGTCTGGGTCTGCATGATGAACTTGCCCTCGAACTTCAGCGAGGAGCCGATCAGCGCCGCCAGCACCACCGCTTCGCCGAGGAGGCGCGCGACGGGAGCCGGATAGTTGTGGCGGGTGAGGATGGCATCGAGCGCCGGCCCGAGGCGGACGATGCGGCCTCGACCATCGAGCTGCTCGAGGGTGAAGGGTACCACGACATCGTCGCCGGATTCCGGGCGATCGAGACCATAGGAAGTGAGCTCAGTCTGAGGCATTGCAATATCCAATCTCGCGGAACTACGCCGGTCCGCTCCCGGACCGCGTTCCGCGCTGGTTCGTGTCGCGCAAATAGTATCGCAGAACAGCTAGATGTTCTGCCGGTCAGATGTTTTGCCGGTCTTGGCCCAGGGCCCAGCACAGGATTGCCTTCTGGGCGTGAAGCCGGTTCTCGGCTTCATCAAAGACCACCGATTGCGGCCCGTCTATGACCTCGTCGGTCACCTCGTCGCCGCGATGGGCCGGAAGGCAGTGCATGAACAGCGCGTCCTTTTCGGCCAAGGCCATCAATTGGGTATTCACCTGGTAGGGTTTCAAGGCCCGGCGGCGTTCGGCGGCATCTGTGTCACCCATCGACACCCACGTGTCGGTGATGATGAGGTCTGCGCCACGCACGGCTTCCTGCGGATCCTCGATCAGTTCGACCGCGCTGCCAGCCTTCTTGATGTCGGCCAGCAGGTCCTTTTCCGGGGCATATTCCTC
>JBKJMF010000495.1:0-11960 GCA_046596525.1 Devosia sp.
AAAAACTCGTCGGTGTCAGCAACTGGCTCGACACATTCGACAGGAGCGGACCGTTCTCTTCCGATGCCTTCCGCGCCGCCTGCCATTCCGGGTCGGCCATGAACGCATTCCAGCGCGCCTCGCGTTCGCCGAGCGAGTTCCAGCGCAGCATGTAGGTCAGGTCATTGTTCGAGTTGCCGATTAGCGTGGTCCAGAACCCCGCCTGCTCGATGCCGTGCCGCTCCCACAGCGCCAATGTATGGTCGGCGAACCGTCGCTGCAGGTCGGCCATCCGGCCCGGCAGGCAGGTGTAGATGCGCAACTCGTAGATCATGCTGGCTCCGTGGGCGTGGTCAGGCACGTCTCATAAGACGATCCGTCCACGAGCGGCAATCGCGCTTTGGGCTAACGCCCTCAGTTGGCGCGCAGTAGCGTCAGCCCCAGCGGTTCGCCATCGGCGTTGAACGCCTCGCGCTCGCCGGTCACCGAGTCGCGATGCCACTCTGCCACCGCGCCGGCCCTGAGGTGCAGGTGGAAATCGGAACGCATCACGTTGATGAAGCCCATCGCCGGCTTTACCGTTTCGATAGTGCCGCGCCAGAACTGTTGGAAACCGGGGCGGCGGAAACCGATCACCACCGGCGACTGCGCCGCCTGCGCATCCTCGAGCGGCAAACGGCCGGGGTCGGTCTCGCTCGCCTCGATACGCTCGCCCGGCGGAGTATCGGGCTTCGCCTCGATCGCGGTGCCGACACCGAGCGGCGCCACGGCCGCATCGAACGGCTCGATCCCGTCGAAGCCGACAATGCCGCAGATATAGCTGCCATCGGCGCGGTTCAGATCGATGCGCGGATAGGCCTGGTCCTTCATCACGCTGGTGCGGTCGACGACGATCTCGGCGACGTTGCTCAGTTCGATCCGGCTCTCGTGCTCGGCTCCGCCGATCACCGCCCAGCCATCCTCGAAGCTGACGCTTTCCACCACGCCGATCCGCTCATGAGTAGCGCCGAGATGCTTGGCGGTGACCATCAGCCGGCCGATGGCGGGGAGGGTGGCGAGCACATCGCGGGCGCTGGCATCGAGGCGAGTGCGGGGCAGGGTAGTGGGCTTGGCGAGCATTGCAGTGTCCTTAGGCAAGTGCGGGTTCTAGGGGCGTGGTGGCCGGCGCCGGACCTGCGCCCAACTCCACGGTGCGAAGGGCACCGATGCCCTGTGGTTTGCGGTGCGCGACAATGACGAACCCGGTGTCCGGCAACTCGCGCCTGAGCATCGCCAGCAGCGCGGCTTCGGCCGCCGCATCGAGGCCGCTCGTCGCTTCATCGAGAAACGCCCAGTCCGGCTTCAGCAACAGCAACCGCGCCAGCGCCAGCCGCTGCTGCTCGCCGCCGGAAAGACCCAGCCCTCGCCCTTCGGCAGTGCTGTCCGTCTCCAGCCGATCACCCAGCCCGACCGCCTGCAGCGCAGCGATCCGCTCGGCTTGCGCGAATGCTTCGGGGCCATGCGGATAGGCGACGATGTCGGTGAGCGCCCCCGGCGGAAAATAGGCCTGCTGCGGCAGGAACTGCGCCTTGCCCGCCGGCTGGTCGATCCGCCCCTTGGCGTGCGGCCACACCCCGGCGATGGT
This sequence comes from Devosia sp., assembly GCA_046596525.1. Taxonomy (GTDB): domain Bacteria; phylum Pseudomonadota; class Alphaproteobacteria; order Rhizobiales; family Devosiaceae; genus Devosia_A. The sequence continues at coordinate 1,604 of JBKJMF010000495.1, forward strand.
CTTGATCAGCGTCGTCTTGCCAAGCCCGGATGCGCCCGAAAGCCAGACCACCTCGCCCCGCTGCAGCTTCAGCGCCTCGATGCCGAGCAGCGCAGCGCCCTCCGGTGTGAACACTTCAATCCTGCTGAGTGCCAACCCCCCATCGCTGGAAGGCGTCCGCTCGGGACCCACCGGGAAGGCCGGCGGTTCGCCCGTCGCATCGAGGAACGCGTCGAGCCGCGACGAGGCCGCCACAAGGTCGGCGAGCGGGCGGTACGAGAAGATGAACCACGAAAGCGTAGTCACCACCTGGCTGAATGCCGACGCCAGTTGCATCAGCCCACCGAAGGTCACCGATCCGGCAAAGAACGCCGGCAGCGCAAGGAAGGTGGGGATGCGCAGCACGGTGTAGCGATAGGGATAGGTGAAGCTCATCAGCCGCGTCTCGCGCCCAATCAGCCGCCGGCCGTTATCGAGCAGCCGCGCAAACCGCCCATTGAGGTCGCGCGTCTCCGCTGCTTCGCCGCCGGTCAGCGCAATCGCCTCGGCATTCTCGCGCACGCGCACCAGCCCGAAGCGGAAATCCGCCTCGCGCCGCTGCTGTTCGCCATAGAGCCGCTTCAGCGGCCGGCCGAGCAGGTGGGTGAGGCTGGTGGAAAGCGCCACGTAGAGGAAAGCCGCCCACACCATGTAGTGCGGAATTTCGACGTCGACGCCGATGAAATCGAGCGGCAGCGAGAAGGTCGAAAGCCCCCACAGCACTGCCACGTAGGAAAAGATGGCGACCACATTGGTGATGAGGTCGAGCGACAGCGGAACAATGCCGCTGCCGCCGCCATGCTCACCTTGCGGACCGGCCAGGAAGAACCGGCAGTCCTCGGCGATGCGCTGGTCTGGGTTGTCGAGCAGCCCGTTGCCGACCTTGCCGCGCCCCCGCTCCAGCCGCAGGAACGCCTTGCTGGCGAGCCAGCACCCCATGAACGCGGTGGTCAGCGTCGTCCGCCAGCGCAGTTCGAGATGCCGCCGCACATAGTTCGACCCGACCGTCAGCGTCACCGCGATGACGACGATAATCGCGAAGATCCCCAGTTGTGTCAGCGCCTCGGCCGCATTGACCTGCTGCAGGGCGTCGTAGAACGCCTTGCTCCACTCGATCATCCGCAGCGACACGAGGATCTGGCTGAGCTCGAGCGCCAGCACCAGCCCGTAGAGCACCAGCCCAAACTTCCCACCGGCTCCTCCTATGGAGAGCCTGAGAAGGCGCCAGAACTGACCAAGCACGCGGACCATCATGTGTCTCCGAAAAAGAAAAACGGGAGAGCCATGGACAGCCCTCCCGCGGAGTAGGTGTGATTAGAACTTCACCGATGCGCCGAGCTTGAAGGTGCGGCCGGGACCGGTCTGCAGCTCCGGCGGGGAGTTGCCGGTGTTGAGCCCGCCATTGCCCGGCGTGTTGTAACCGTTCAGCGTGTTGGGGAAGTACCTGGTGTCGAAGATGTTCTGGATGCCGGCAGTGATCTCGATCTCTTCGGTCGGCTGCCACTTGGTGAAGGCGTCGAAGATTGCGTAGCCGTCCGGCCTGAAGGCGTTCGGATCGTTGCGATGCTCCGGACCGGCCGCGAACGTGCCGAACACTTCGAACTCGAGATTGTTCTCGGGCAGTTCGTAGCGCAGGCCGAGCACCGCCGTCAGCGGCGTCGCCGGCTCGTACCAGCCTTCGGTCGCCGACGGGGTCGTCTGCTGGCGGCCATACTGGTAGGTGATGGCCGTGTTGAAGAACAGGTTCTCGTAGACCTCGAACTCGCTCGCCAGCTCGATACCCGAGAGCTTCACCTTGGCGAGGTTCAGCGAGGTGTAGGTGTCCGGCGCCACTTCCTGCAGGCGTTGGATGAAGTCGGTGTAGTCGGCATGGAACGCCGTGGCGCTGAGCCAGCCATTCTCGAACTCGCCGCGCACGCCGACTTCGTAGCTCTTCACCGTTTCCGGACGCAGGTCCGGGTTGGGGATTACTTCTCCGCCGGAGAACGGATCGAGGCTCGAGACGAAGAGCTGCTGGCTCGTCGGCATCTTGTAGCCTTCGTTATAGGCGGCGTAGGCGGAGAACGCGTCGGTGAACTGGTACCTGGCCGACAGGCTTTTGATCAGCGTCTGCGAGTCGATCTTTTCCGGCTTGAAGCCCGGCAGGTAGACCGGCGCATCGCCCTTGGTCGGGTCGATGGAATAGGTGGCGTAGCGCAGGCCCGGCGTGATCGTCAGCTTCTCGTCGAGTAGCTTGATCTCGTCCTGGATGTAGAGATCGGCGCGCACCGTCTCGACGTCGGGGAAGCTGAAGCCGTTGTACTCGGTGTGGGTGGTGGTGCCCGTCGCCGAATTGTAGGTGTCGTTGTAGTCGCTGTAGTACGTGTTGCTGATGTCGCCATCGAAGCCGTAGGTAAGCGAGTGGCTGGTGCCACCCAGGTCGAGGCTCGACATCGCCTGGATTTCGGCCTCGAGGAAGCTCTCGCCATAGTCGCGGACCTGATGCGCCTCGGTGTAGCGCGTCAGGTAGACCTGGCGTTTGAAGGTGTCGGTGCCGCGCTTCTGCGGGGAGTAGCTGAGGTCCCACTTCACGCTGTCGACGAAGCCATTATTGACCTGCCACTCGTGTTCGATGGCAAGCCGCGGGCGCTCGACATTCACTGTGCGCAGCCACTCGTCGACATTGTACTGCGACGCATTCTGCGGCACGCCGATCACGGCGTTGGCGCTCGAGTCATAGGTCTGGTTGACGTCGGTCTTGCGGTTGTAGAACTCCGCGGTCACTTCGACGCGGTGGTCGTCATTGGGCGTCCACACCGCCTTCGCCATGCCGTTATAGGCCTCGGCATCGGTCGGGAAGAACTTGTCGCACGGCCACTTGGGCAGGCGCGGGCAACCCCAGATGCCGCCATCGGCGCGCGCATTGGAGAGGTTCGCCTCATGCGAGGAGACATGCCCGAGCGAGCCCAGCACTTGCAGGCCGTTGCCGAAATCGTAGGCGGCGTTGACCTGCTGGCGGAAGCTCTTGTCGAAGCTGTCGTAGGCGGTCTTGACCTCGACGGCCCACGGTTTGTCGCTGCCATCCACCAGGTCCTCGGGGTCGAGCGTTTCGAACGCCACGACGCCGCCGAGCGCGTCGGCGCCCCACAGCACACCGGCCGGTCCTTTGACGATCTCCACCTGCTTCATGTTCCACGGGTCGATGACGTCACGGCCGCCGTCGATGATGCTCTCGACGATGCGCGAGCCGTCCACCTGCATCTGCACGCGGTTGCCGCTGACGCCGCGGATGGTGAACCCACCCAGCTGCGCCCAGGGCTGCGTCAGCGACGACGAGCGATCGACCTGCACGCCCGGCTCCAGCCTGACCAGGTCCTGGATGTCGCGGATCATCCGCTTTTCCAGCGTCTCGCCATCGATGACGAGAACGCTGGCCGGCACGTCCAGCACGTTCTTGGCTTTGCGTTGTGCGATGAAGGTGATCTTCTTCAGGATCGTCGCTTGCGCGTCGGTCAGGTCCTGAGCAGCAACGGGCTGCGGCATGGCGCAGAGCAGCGCCACGGCGCCGGCTCCCAGCAGATGCAAAGGTGAGAATAGTGTGCGCGTGAAAACGCCCGCGCCACGCGGTCGATAAGACATGCCTGCCCCCGAGAGAAGTAAGTGTGTTGGCTGGCTGTCGGCGCTAGGCGCCGCGTGGCTTGCTGTTGATGGCCCAACTGGGCCAGTCGTTCACAGTCTATTAAAGCTGAGTGTATTAGTCAACATTGAATGGTGCGGCGCTATTGGCTACTGCGCCAGTTCCGCCGTACGATTGTAGGCCGCCGTGAAGCCCGCGAGCGACAGTGTGACCGTCACCGGCTGCCCGTCATCGACCTTGACCCCGGTGACTTCGAGCGTCGTGCCCACCTTCATCGCGCTCAGCGCCACCTCGTCGAAGTCGAGCGGCACGAGGCACCCGGTCTGCACGCAGGTAAGGAACGGCCGGGCCTGGCCCAGCTGCTGGCCATCGATGCCGAGCTGTACGCCCGCGTCGAGCCTGAGCCCGAACGCCGTCAGCAGCATGCCCTCGGCCTTGTTGCCGCTGGGCGCCGCCAGTTCGACTGCCACTAGTGCGTTACCGGTCTGCGGGTTGCCCGCCGTCTGCGAGAATGCGCAATCCTTGCCGGCTTCGACCAGGGTGCAACTGACCGACCAGCTGCCATGCGTCTCGTTGAGCGCCGAGGCGCCGCCCGGCAGCGTCGCCTGCTGTGCCAGCGCCGGCGACGCGAGCAGCATCAGCGCGGCGGAAATCAGATACTTCACGAAGCGACCCTCGCGTCCTTGAGCGGCCGGTTGAGCGCACGGCGTGCTTCGCCGGCCATCTTCACCAGCATCATGTGCATGTCCTTGGACGAGGTGAGCTCGCTCTCGAACCACACCCGGCGGATATCGTCGCCATCGGCGAGGTCCATGCCCTCGGCATCGACGCCGATCAGCCGCCACTTGCCAGCCGGTGCCTTGGCGAAGTGCTCGGCATAAAGCCCAACCGCCTCGCCGTGGTCGTCGTTCATGTGCTCGATCGCGCTGGGCTCCGTCATCGCCAGTTCCGGATTGGCCGGGTTGGCATTGAGCAGGTTCTCGCGGGTCAGCGCATAGGCGCGGCCGAAGCCGGCATTGTACGATGCACTCTTCGGCTCGAGCCGGAAATAGCGGAAATCGCCGAGACCCGAGTACAGCTTGGCCTTCTGCTGGTGGATCAGGTAGCGCGTATCGAGCTTCACGTGCTCGTCGCTGTCACGCTCAACCTCGCGCGCTTCGCAGGTGATGGTAACGCGGGCATGCGCCAGCGGGTCGCCCTTGCCGGGATAGCCGATCATCAGCGAGCAGCGCGGATCGGCGAGCAACGCGCCGGTATGGGCGGCGAGCTTCGAGATCAGGATGATCGGCGCGCCGTCGAAATCGGTGGAAACCCCGACGCGGGTGGCGATCGGCCAGCCGGTGCCCGGCTCGATCGTCGCGATGGAGCCCGAGCGCGCCGTACGGATCAACGTCTTGGCCTCGCGCACCGCGTCGGCGGTGGTTTCGAGGAGCACGTCCTTCTTCTTTTCGTCCTGCATCTCAATGACTCCGAATATGAACTGACTAGAAACCCAGCGGGATATCGAACTTCCACGAAGAACGTCCGGCGGCCTCTGGAATTGGCGGGAACGGCGCAGCGCGCTTGACCGCGGCCAGCGAGGCCTCGTCGATCGCCGGGTTCCCCGAACTGCGCAGCAACGCAACCTTGATCAGGTTGCCCTTGGCGCCGACCACGAAGCTTACCGTAGCCTCGCCCCTGGTGTCCTTGGTCTTGGGAGCGCGTGCGGCGCGCAGCACCTTGGACTGCACCAGCCCCGGATACTTGCTGGCCGCGGCACTGCCGCCATTGTCCTTCTTGCCCTGGCCGCCGCCCGACTTCTTGCTCGCCGCGGTGTCGGCTTCCGCCGCGCCACGATTGCCAAGGCTCGCCTGCTGGGAGGGCTTCTTCTTTTCGGGCTGCTTCTCTGCTGGCTTTTCGGCCTTCTTCGGCTTTTCGGCCGCCTGTTCTTTGGACTGCTTCTCAGCCGGCTCGACCTTGGCCTCCACCGGCTTCCGCACGATCCGCGGCTTCGGGATCGGCGCCACCTGCAGCTCTTCCTCGGCGACCGGTGCGAGGCTCGCCGTTTCGACCGGCTCGACCAGTTCCGCGGGCTTCATCAGCGCCGGTGGAATCTGCTGGATCGGCGGCTCGGGCGTCAGCTGGCCGATGGTGGCCGTGCGTACCGCCTCGAGCGGATCGGACTGCGACGGCTGCACGCTGTCGGCGACGAGCACGGCACTCGCATCGACCATCTGCGGCATCGCCGCCTCGACCGGCGCGATCGGGTCCGGCGCCGCGGTCAGCACTTCCGCCGACGCGATGTCTTCGCTTTCGGAAGGTTCGATCTCGGCCACTGCTACCGGCTCGACCACTTCCTGCACCGCCTTGGGGGGCTCGGCCTCCGCCACCTCGACCGCCCTAGCCTCCGTGGTCTCCGGCACTTCCTCCGCCGCGACTTCTTCGCCCGCCGAAACCAGCGTCTGGTTCGAGTCCGTGAGCTCCTCGCTCGGGTCAGTCGAAACCATGTCCATCGACAGGATGTCGACGCTCACCGATTCCGCCGCCGTCTCATCGACCGCCGGTTTCAGTTGCAGGAACAGAAACGCCCCGGCGATCAGGCCGAAGTGAACGCCGATGGAAGCGAGGGCGGCCTTGCGCATGCTACTGCTCGCGCTGCTGGGTGATCAGCCCGATACGGGCATAGCCGGCGCGGCTCAGGTCGCCCATCACCTGCATGATCAGCCCATAATCGGCGCTGGCATCGCCCCGGATATAGAGCCGCTGCTGCGTGCCGGCCTCACCGGCCGCCGTGCCCACCGAGGCCAGCAGGGTCTCGAGCGAGATCTGGTCCTCGCCGAGGAACACATCGCCCTCTGGTGTGACGGAGATAGTCAGCGGCTTCGTCCCCTCGACCTTCATCTCGGGCGCATTGGTCTGCGGCAGGTCGATCGGCACGCCCGAGGTGAGCAGCGGCGCCGTCACCATGAACACGATCAGCAGCACCAGCATCACATCGACCAGCGGCGTCATGTTGATCTCGCTGATCGCGCCACGTCGGCCGCGCCCGCGCCGTCCGGCGCCTTGCAGCGACATGCTCATCAGGCGTTCCCTCGCGCGTCGAGCTGCCGCGACAGCAGCACCGAAACCCGGTCGGCAAACGCCTCGAGCCGCCCGATCAGCCGCCCGGAGTCACCCGAAAGCTTGTTGTACGCAATCACCGCCGGGATCGCGGCGAGCAGCCCGAGCGCCGTGGCGAACAGCGCCTCGGCAATACCGGGCGCCACCACGGAAAGGCTGGTGGATTTCTCGGCAGCGATCGACGTGAACGCATTCATGATGCCCCACACCGTGCCGAAGAGCCCGACGAACGGCGCCGCGCTACCCACCGTCGCCAGCAACGACAGGCTGCGGTCGAGCTTCTCGCTCTCGGCGGCAACCGTGGTGTCGAGCACGATCCGCAGCCGCGCCTGTAGGCCGCCGGAATTGGCGGCGTTATCCGCATGGCTGCCGTTCCACTCTTCCATCGCGGCGGCGAACAATGCACCGAGCCCGCTGCGCGGCCCGTCCTTCAGCCGCGCATAGATGGCGCTCAGCGGCTCGCCCGAGGCGAAAATCTTGTCGAACGCTTTCATCTCGCGCTTCGCCCCGGCGTAGGCCGCGGCCTTGGCGAATATCACCGCCCAGCAGGCGATCGAGGCGAACAGCAGCCCCAGCATCACCGACTTGATCACCCAGTCGGCCTGCATGAACAGCGCGAGCATCGACATGTCGTGCTGGGCAACCGGCGTCACCGCTTCGATGACCGTTTCCATCATGCCGGCTCCTATTTGTTGAGGACGAGTTTGCCCTGGCGGGTGATCCGGAGCCGGTAGGTCAGCCCCTGGTGCGCAATGCCGATCTCGGTGGCGCCGCCGAACAGTTCTTCCGTGGTGAAGCTCGGCTGGCCAGCCGGCGCGTCCGGCTTTCCCGCCGCATCCGGCAACGCTGTCATGTCCGGTAAGTCCTCAAGTCGCGCCGTGGCCACTCCGACCGCCTGCAATCCGTTAAAACATGATTGTGATTATCATAATTATGCGGACGCGCAAGCGCCACAATGTCGCCACCGGCCGCGCGAGGCGGCGGGCAGCGATCACGATCGGCCGAACTGGGGGAACTGGCGCTAAGCGACGCGTCCGAACCACAGCATCGACAGCCCCGCCGCCGCGATGGCGAGCAGCGCGCCGAGCCCGGCGAACAAGAAGGCGATTTCGGTGAGCTTCTTCTCGCTGATCAGCCGGGTCGACAGCGAGTTGTAGACACCCTCAAGGTCCGCGGCGCTCCCCGCCGCGTAGTACTCGCCCTCCGTGACGTCGGCGATCGCCTGCAGCGTCGTCTCGTCGAGTTGCGCCCGCATCGAGCGGCCGCCGAAATCCACCACATCGCCGGTGGCAGAGCCGAAGCCGACGGTGAATACCTTGACGCCGTAGTCGCCGGCAAGGCGCCCCGCCGCGATCGGGTCGGGGCCAGTCGTGGTGGCGCCATCGGTCAGGAGGATTACCACGGCGCTCTCGTATGAGCCCGGCTCGACCGGCATATGCTTGGCCGGCGGTTCGGTGGTGGCGCCCAGCAACCCGTCCAGTTCTCCCGGCGTCCGGCCGATGCGCTCGCGCTCGCCACCGAAGCTGGGCAGCCCCAGCTGGTCGCGCTGGTCGCCGCCACCGTCGAGGTCGAAATTCTCTTCGGGGAAGATGGTCGAGAGCGCCACCAGCACGCCCGAACCGACCGCCGTGCCGCGCCGCAGGTCGAAGCTGTTGATCGCCTGGTACAGCGCCTCGCGGTCGATAGTCGGGGCCTGCACCAGCACCGCCGCCGAGGCGAAGGCGACAATGCCGATCTGCACGTCGGCCGGCTGGTTCTTGATGAACGCCTTGGCCGCTTCCTGCGCCGCGACGATGCGCGACGGCTCGACATCGCGGGCCCGCATCGAGCCCGATACATCCATCGAGAGGATCACAGTGGCACGCGACGACGCCAGCTCCACCACCGCGGCCGGCCGGGCTACGGCGAAGATCAGCACCGTGATCGCGGCGAGCAACAGGGCAGGGGGCACATGCCGGCGCCAGCCCACCCCCTTACCCATCGCCTGTTTGACGAGGGCGAGGTTGGCGTAACGCAGCGCCGATTTCTTGCGTCGCCGCAACAGCCAGATGTAAGCGCCGATCAAGAGCGGCACCAGCAGCAGTAGCCAGAGCATGTCCATCCAGATGAAGGTCATCGCGTCACCACCGTCAAAACCGTCCCACCCCCGCCACGGGTTCGGGCCTATGCGCCTGCCATCGCGGGCAGATTACCGCCACCGCCGAGCCGCGACTGCACCTTGCGCATATGCGCAAAGCGCAGCACCGCATCGACGAGATCGTCGGAAGTCGAAAGCTCGAGCACGTCAAGGCCGGCGGCCGCGAAGGCCTCCATCTGCGCCTCCTCGTTGCGTGCCGCCGCGGCGACGAAGCGTCGCCTGAAACCCTTGTCCACCGTGTCGACGAACAACTGCTCGCCGGTCTCCGCATCCTGAAACAGCAGCATCCCGACATCCGGCAGCGCCATGTCGAGCGGATCGAGCAACCGCACCGCGATAGCCTCGTGGCGCTGGCTCATCTGGAACAGGCCGCGCTCCCAGCCCGGCTTCGAAATGAAATCCGAGACCACGAAGCAGATCGACCGCCGCTTGATCACCGACAGCGCCCGGCCGAGAAACGCATTGAGATCGGTTTCCGGTGAGCGCAGCAGCCGCGGGTTGGCGAACACCTTGTCGATGAGGTGTAGCACATGCCGCCGTCCGGTATGCGGCGGGATGACGAAGTCCGATTGCCCGTTGAACAGGATCGCCCCGACCTTGTTGCCCTGCCGGGTCAGCAGCCGGGTCAGCACCGCGGTAAACTCGGTGAGCATCTGGCGCTTGGTCACCTCGTCCGAGCCGAAATCCACCGAGGGGCTGAGATCGAGCAGGAACCAGGCGGTGACGTCGCGGTCCTCGTTGTAGATCCGCACATGTGGCACCTGGGTGCGCGCCGTGACGTTCCAGTCGATGTGCCGCACATCGTCATAGGTCTGGTATTCGCGCAGGTCCGCGAAATCGAGGCCGAAGCCGCGGAACAGCGTGCGATAGTCGCCCTGCAGCAATCCGTCCAGCTTGCGGATCACCGTCCATTCGAGGCGGCCGAGGAGCTTTTCAGCCTGCTGCGGCGATGCGGACATGCGCCTCCAGGGGTTTCTCGGGGGCGGGAACGGCCTTGAGGATCTGGCCGACGATCTGGTCCGGCGTGATCGATTCCGAGATCGCCTCGTAGGAGAGGACGATCCTGTGGCGCAGCACGTCGGGAATGACGTCGAGCACGTCCTCGGGCAGCACATATTCCCGGCCGCGCAGGAACGCCAATGCACGGCCGGCCTCGATCATGTTGATGGAAGCGCGCGGGCTGGCGCCATAAGTCAGGAACCGCTGCATGTCGCCCAGCCCCGCCGAAGCCGGGTTGCGGGTCGCACTCACCACCTTCACCGCGAACTGGATCAGCGACGGGTCGACGAACAGCTGCCGGCACTTCGCCTGCAGCGCCACCAGTTGCTCGGTGGTCGCCACTCGCGTCACCGCCTGCATGAGGCCGGTGACGCGCGAGACGATGACGAATTCCTCCTCTTCGCTTGGATAGCCGACGAGGACCTTCATCATGAACCGGTCGACCTGCGCCTCGGGGAGCGCGTAGGTGCCCTCGGACTCGATGGGGT
>JBKJMF010000508.1:0-2585 GCA_046596525.1 Devosia sp.
ACCATACCGAGAAGACCACGATCTTCCACCTGCTCAATGCCAAGCAGCGCATCGGGGTCGAACTCACCGAGAGCTATGCCATGTGGCCGGGCTCATCGGTGTCTGGCATCTATCTCAGCCACCCCGAGAGCTTCTATTTCGGCGTGGCGAAGGTGGAGCGCGACCAGGTGGAGGACTATGCGCGGCGCAAGGGGATGGCGGTTCGCGAGGTCGAACGCTGGCTCGGGCCGATCCTCAACTACACGCCGAGCGCAGACAAGGAGGCGGTATGACCTCCCCTGCTCCGTTTGCCCGCCGTGCAACGTCCGTGCCGGTGACCGTCGTCACCGACAAGGCGGCGCTCGGCCGCTTCGGTGGCCGCGATACCGCCGTGGTGCATCTCGATCCGCCGCTGCATGCGCATGATCGGGGCACCGAGTGCATCGCCTGCGAGAGCCGCGGCAATGTGCGGGTGCTGCTGTTCGAGCTGCAGGAAAAGGTGCGGCTGGGGATGACCGAGCCATTCGTCCGCGTCGTGGTGGATGCGACCGATGTCGGCGACCAAACGGCGGTCGCCGACGCGATCATCCCCGGCAAGCTGCCGGCGTTCGGGCTGAGGGACCATACGGTGGCCCGTAATTTTCATCTGGCGGAGGTCATCTGATGGCGATCATGGACCTGTTCTTTCCGCCCAGGCCACCGGCTCGCCCGACTGCTACGGCTCCCGCGAAACCACAACCGCTGGGCAAACCCGCCAGGCGTTAGCGCACCGCTGCGACAAATCACCGGCAGCGGACTAGTGGGCGTGCTCGGTGACGCACTCACCGTGATCGGCAAGCACTTCGATGATCCGGCAGTCGCAGATCCGGCCGTGGCCGCACTCCTCCACCATGCGGCCCAGTTCGCCGCGTAGAGCGGTCAGGCTGGCGATGCGGCGGTCCATCTCGGTGAGGTGGTTGCGGGCGATGCTGTCGGCCTGATGACAGGAGGCCTGCGGGGCGCCGGCCATTTCCAGCAGCTCGCGGATATCGTCGACCTCGAAGCCGAGCTCGCGCGAATGGCGGATGAAGTTCAGCCGCTCGACCTCCGGCCTGCCGTAGCGCCGCTGGTTGCCTTCGGTGCGCGGCGGCGCCGACAGCAGGCCGATCTGCTCGTAGAAGCGGATCGTCGGCACCTTGACGCCGGTAAGCCGTGACAATTCGCCAATCGGCAGATTCATCGCATTCACCTCTTGATCCTCTAGTGGCTAGAGGTCCTAGATGTATGCGGACATGATGACGAATCCAAGGAGTGCCCCCGTGTCCGAGGCAGTCGAGAAGCTCAAGTTCCGTGTGGGCGGCATGGATTGCGCTGCCTGCGTGACCAAGATCGAGAACGCCGTGGGCCGGCTTCCGGGCGTTGCTGAGGTCGGCGTGTCGCTGCCGAACGGCACGCTGACGGTGACGCGCTCGGGCGATATCGCCAAGGGCGCCATCGAGCGGCAGGTCAAGGCGCTGGGGTATTCGATTGCGCCGGCCAAGGCCGCTGGTGCTGTCACGGACGATCACAGCCACGCTGGGCACGACCATGGCGAGCACGATCATGAGCACGATCACTCCGGTCATGCCGAGATCCTCGACGGCCCGTGGTGGCGGACGCGCAAGGCGCTACTGACCTTCATCTCGGCGGGCGCGCTGCTGGCGGCCTACATCGTGGGGCAGTTGTTCCCGCAGATCGGCCACCGGGCGTTCTTCGTCGCCATGGCTGTTGGGCTGATCCCCGTCGCGCGCCGCGCCGCAGTTGCGGCGATGACCGGCACGCCATTCTCGATCGAGACGCTGATGACCATTGCCGCGATCGGCGCGGTGTTCATCGGCGCCACCGAGGAGGCGGCGACGGTGGTGCTGCTGTTTCTCGTCGGCGAACTGCTCGAGGGCGTCGCCGCCGGTCGGGCTCGCGCCAGCATCCGTGGTTTGTCCGAGCTGGTGCCGAAGCTGGCACTGCTCGAGCGGGATGGTGCGACGACCGAGGTGCCTGCGGCTCAGCTCGCGGTGGGAAGCATCATCCTGGTGCGGCCGGGCGACCGGATCGCCGCCGATGGCGTCATCGTCGACGGCAACTCGGCGATCAACGAGGCGCCGGTGACCGGCGAAAGCGTGCCCAAGACCAAGGGGGTTGGCGACGAGGTGTTCGCCGGCACCATCAACACCGACGCCGTGCTGCGCGTGCGGGTGAGTGCGGTCGCAGCCGACAACACCATCGCCCGCGTGGTGCGGCTGGTCGAGGAGGCGCAGGAGAGCAAGGCACCGACCGAGCGGTTCATCGACCGGTTCTCAAGGTTCTACACGCCCGGCGTGCTGGTGGTGGGGGCACTGGTCGCCATCCTGCCACCGCTGCTGGCCGACCAACCCTGGGACGAGTGGATCTACAAGGGGCTCGCCATCCTCTTGATCGGCTGCCCTTGTGCGCTGGTGATCTCGACCCCTGCTGCGATCGCGGCTGGCCTCTCTGCCGGTGCCCGGCGTGGGCTGCTGCTGAAGGGCGGCGCGGTGCTGGAGCAGCTGCGCAAAATCGACACCGTGGCGCTCGACAAGACCGGCACGCTTACGGAAGGCAAGCCGCAGGTG
>JBKJMF010000593.1:0-5591 GCA_046596525.1 Devosia sp.
ATGAGCCAATTCAACGACACACAGCCGATCTTCGTCCAGATCGGCGAAAGGATTGCCGATATGATCCTGAGCAAAACCGCCAAGGAGGGCGAGGCGCTGCCTTCGGTGCGCCAGATCTCCGCCGACCTCTCGGTCAACCCGTTGACCGTCACCCGCGCCTACCAGTCGCTCGTCGATATCGGCGCCGTCGAGGCCCGCCGCGGCATGGGCATGTTCGTGGCCGAAGGCGGCCACCAGCGGCTGCTCGCCCACGAGCGCCAGAAATTTCTGACCGAGGAGTGGCCGCGCGTCATGGCGCGCCTCGCCGCCCTCGATCTCGATCCCACACAGTTGCTGAAACAAGGCGGTAAAGATGAATGATCTGGCTCAAACCTCAGCTGCTCCGATCGTCTCGGCGCGCGGCCTCAAGAAGCATTTCGGCCGCACCGAAATCCTCCACGGGCTCGATTTCGATATCCCCGCCGGCCGCATCTATGGGCTCGTCGGCCACAATGGTGCTGGCAAGACCACCACGCTGAACGCACTGCTCGGTCTCACCTCCTACGAGGGCACCGTCCGCGTCCTCGGCGAGGATCCGTACCAGAAGCGTGCCTCGCTGATGAAGGACGTCGCCTTCATCTCCGATGTCGCGAGCCTGCCGCGGTTCCTCAGGGTGCGCGAGCTGTTCGCGCTCCTCACCAACATCCACCCCAACTTCGATCAGCAGAAGGCCCGCGGGCTGCTCGACGGCACCGACGTCAAGATGGAAGCCAAGATCAAGAACCTGTCGAAGGGCATGATCGCCCAGCTCCACCTCGCTGTGGTGATGGCCATCGACGCCAAGCTTCTGGTGCTCGACGAGCCGACCCTCGGCCTCGACATCACCTATCGCAAGCGCTTCTACCGGCGCCTGCTCGAGGACTACATGACCGAAGAGCGCACGCTCCTCATCACCACCCACCAGGTCGATGAGATCGAGTTCATGCTCTCGGACATCATGTTCATCCGCGATGGCGACCTGATCCTCCACATGCAGATGGAAACGGTCAGCACCAAGTTCAGCCAGGTGCTGGTCCGCCCCGATCAGGTTACCGCCGCCACGGCGCTCGGCCCGATCTACAGCGAAACCCGCTTCGGCCAGACCGCCATGGTCTTCGACGGCGTCGATCGCGATCGCCTCACGCAGTTCGGCGACGTCACCACACCAACTCTCAGCGACCTGTTCGTCGCCCTCATGCAGCGCGGTCCCGCCAAATGAAGTCTCTCGTTGCCCTTATCAAGCGCGAGTATCTCGAACACCGGGGTGCGTTCCTCTACGCCCCGGGCGTGATCCTCGGCATCATGACGCTGGTGCTGGTGTTCGGCATCGCCTCCAACCGGTTCCAGATGCACCAGGAAATCGGCGTCCCCTCGGCGCTGAAGTTCTTCGAGTTCGGCTTCCTCGCGGTCGGCCTGCTCTGGTGCATGTACCTGCTGGCGGCGCTGTTCTTCTACTATGCCGACGCCTTCAGCGCCGATCGCCGGAACAACGCCATGCTGTTCTGGAAGTCGATGCCGGTCACCGATTTCAAGGTGCTGGCCGCGAAATCGCTCGCCGGCATGACCATCCTGCCGGCGCTGATCTTCGCCGCTTACCTGCTCACCGGCGTCCTGATCTACATCGTCACCATGATCACCGCGATGCTGCTGCCGCGGCTCGGCGTCCCCAGCGTGCTGGAATTCCTCTCCAGCGCCGTGCAGATCGGCGGCTTTGCGCTCGTCAGCCTCGTCACCGCGCTGCTCTGGTACGCGCCGTTCTTCGCCTGGGTTGGGGCGCTGTCGACGGTGTTCCGCCGCTGGTCCATCCCGCTCGCCTTCCTCATCCCGGGGCTGGTCGGCCTCGCCGAGAACCTGGTGTTCAACGACACGGGCCCGCGCGCCGGCTACTTCCTCAACTACCTGAGCGAGCGGCTGAAGTTCGGCACTGACAACATGCAGTTCGAGGCGGCGATCTTCAACGATGCCTCGTTCAACGCCTCGGTGATGATCCCGCGCTTCCTCGCCGGGGTGGATTGGTCGCAACTGGTCGGCGGCCTGATCGTCGCGACGCTCCTGGTCTACGCGGCCAGCGAATACCGCCGCCGCACCGTCGCCACCTGACGGGCACTCACTAATCCTCCCCCGCGTGGCGGGGGAGGGGGACCAGCGAAGCTGGTGGAGGGGGCGGCCACACGTGCTGCGGGTGGGGTTGGCCTACGCTCCAAAGGTCGGTAATCCTCACCCAAAGCCGTCCCATTATTGCATTTCAGTATCGACTGTTCGCCCCCGCCGCCCCATTGGCTTGCCGGCCGCCATCATCCATATCAGGGTCAATCCAATGGTTCTTCTGCGAGACCCCATCATGATCACTGTCGAATCCCAGGCCAGCGTCCGCTCCACCCCGACGCTGCCGCTCACCAGCCATCTCGGCCCGGTCCGCATCGCCGTCACCGACCGCGACAAGGCGCTCGCCGTCTGGCGCGATGTCGTCGGCCTCGAGCTGATCGCCGAAGATGCCGAAGTGCTGCGGCTGGGTGCCGGCGGCAAGGAGCTGATCACCCTAGAACTCGGTGCCAACAACCCGTTCCCCGATCGCACGCTCGGCCTCTATCACGTCGCCATCCACGTCCCGACCCGCAAGGCGCTGGCCGAAATGGTGGTGCGCGCACTCACCCGCCGCGTCCGCATCTCGCCCACCGATCACCTCGTCTCCGAGGCGATCTACCTCTGGGACTACGACAATAACGGCATCGAGATCACCTTCGAGACCCCCTGGCGCGGCCGCATCGGCACCGCCGAGGAGGGCATCTACGTCCGCACCATCGACGGCTCACCCCACTCGGGCCGCGAGGCCATCGACGTCGACGACCTGCTGACCGAACTCGGCGACGTCAACACCGTCCCGGCGCTGATGCCCGCCGGCACCCGCATCGGCCACGTCCACCTGCATGTGAACGACCTCGAACTCGCCATGCGCTTCTACCGCGACGGCCTCGGCTTCGGCGGCCTGTTCATCATGCGCCGCTTCGGCATGGGCGACCTGGGACTTGATTACCCACCGCACACCATCGCCTTCAACGTCTGGGCCGGCCCGAACGCCGCGCAGGCGCCGAAGGGCACGGCAGGCCTCCGCTGGTTTGATGTAGTCGTGCCGGATCAAGCAGCTCTGGACGCAGTCCGCACGCGTCTCGCCTCGATCGGTGCGGCCTCGACCGACACTAATGAGGGCCTCGAGACGAAGGACCCGGCGGGCAACCTCGTGAAAGTGGTAGTCGGCTAGATATCGCCACAGCTCATCTCCCCCTAGGCGGGGGAGAAAGCGAAAACTTGGGCTTAGCCCTTCGCTAAGTCCTTAGTTTTCGCCAGAGAGGGGGTGCGGAGCCATCGTGCCCTCCACGATCCCCTCTCTTGCGATTTCTAGGACTTAGCAAACGCTAAGCCCAAGAAATCGCTTTCTCTCCCGCAAGGGGAGAGATGACCGAGAGCCCGGCACCTAAAGCACCCCCAAAAACCGCTCCACCTCATCCCCCGTCGTCGCCCAGCTCGTCACCAGCCGCACCAGCACCTCGTCCGCCCCTAACCCCTCGCCCGGCCATTCATGCGCCGCGCCGCCCGCCGCGCGCACCCGCCCCAGCGCCGCCTTCGAAATCACCGCGAACACCTCGTTGATGCTGCTCTCCCAGCCGAGCCGCGCCACCGGACTCGCCCGCAAGCCAACCCGCAGCCGCTCCGCCATCGCGTTGGCATGCCCCGCCCAGCGCAGCCAGTTACCACCCTCGAGATACCCCTCGAACTGCGCCGCCACGAACCGCCCCTTCGAGAACGTGTGCCCGGCCCGCTGCCGCCGTGGCTCGAAATCCCCCAGCAACCCCGGCGTGAACACGATGATCGCCTCGGCCGCCCAGCAGCCGTTCTTGGTCGCCCCGAACGACAGGAAATCCACGCCCGCTTTCCAGGTCAGCTCCGCCGGTGTCACTCCCAGCGCCGCCACCGCATTGCCGAACCGCGCCCCGTCCATATGCACCCTGAGCCCACGCCCCTTGGCGATCCGCGCCAGCGCCGCGACCTGATCGACCGAGTAAACCGTGCCCCATTCCGTCGCATTGGTGAGGCTCAGCGCCACCGGCACGCTTCGCCCGCCATCCGGATGCTTTACCAGCGCCGCCTCGAACGCCCCCGCGTCGATCCTCCCCAACGGGCTCCGCACCGGCACCAGCTTCATCCCGCCCGATTGGAACTCCGTCGCCCCGCTCTCGTCGGTGTGCACATGCGCATCCTCGCCGCAGAACACCACGCCGCCCGGTCGGCTCAGCGCCGCCAACCCCAGTGAGTTCGACGCCGTGCCCGTCGCCGTGAACCACACCTCGACCTGGCGCTCGAACAGCTCCGAGAACCGCTGCGTCACGCTGACGCTCAGCGGATCGCCACCATAGGCCGGCGAAAACCCCTGATTGTGCCGCGTCACCGCCGCCATCACCTCAGGCGTCGCCCCCGCCCAGTTATCGCTCGCAAAATTCACGCTGAAATACCCCGTCGAATATCGGAGTTACGCTCCTAGCACGCCCCACCCACCAGCTGTCATCCCTGCGAAAGCAGGGACCCAACTAACCACAGCGCAAGCCGATGCGTGGGTCCCAGCTCTCGCAGGGATGACACCGGGTGGGTGGGCGCGGCAGTGGACCTTTTGCGCACTGGAGTCTCAGCCCCGCCCCGCTATGATCGTCGCCAATAGGAGACTTTCATGCGAGCCATATCCTGCACCGCGCCCGAACAGCTGGCGCTGGTCGACATCGAACGCCCCGAGCTGAAGCCCGGCTGGGTCCGCGTCGCCATCCGCCACATCGGCATCTGCGGCACCGACTACCACATCTTCGAGGGCAACTTTCCGTTCTTCGAATACCCCCGCGTCATCGGCCACGAACTCTCGGGCACCGTCGTCGATCCCAATGGTGAAGCCTTCGCCGCAGGCGATCCCGTCGTCATCAATCCGTACCTCAACTGCGGCCATTGCCCCGCCTGCCTCGAAGGTCGCGCCAATTGCTGCGAGACCCTCAAGGTCATCGGCGTCCACGCCCCCGGCGGCATGGCCGAAGAGATCGTGATGCCCGCCGGCAACCTCTATCCCGCCACCGGCCTCAGCCTGCGCGATGCCGCCATGGTGGAGTTCCTCGCCATCGGCGCCCACGCCATCCGCCGCACTGCCGAGCTGAAGCCCGGCTCCCGCGCTCTCGTCGTCGGCTCCGGCCCCATCGGCCTCGGCGTCGCGTTCTTCGCCAAGATCGCGGGTGCCGACGTCACCGTCGTTGACGCCGCGCCTGACAAGATCGAAGCCACCCGCGCCCTCGGTTTCACCACCTTCGCGCCAGCCGATCTCGAAGGCGCCGACTTCACCAGGATCAAATCCACCGGCTTCGATGCCGTGTTCGATTCCACCGGCTCGATCCGGGCAATGAACGCCTCGCTGCTCCACACCCGCAACGGCGGCAGCTACACGCTGGTCGGCGTCATCAAGGGCGACCTGGTATTCCCCGATTCCGAAGTGCACCGCCGCGAACTCACCATCCGCGCCTCCCGCAACGCCATCCGCGCCGATT
>JBKJMF010000010.1:0-7493 GCA_046596525.1 Devosia sp.
ACTTTCGTGAGTATTCCGTCGAGCGCCTGATGGGCTTTTTGACGGCATTCAATCGCGATGTCGAGATTGTGGTCCGGCCTCGCAAGGCCAAGACACCTGGTGAGATCACGTTCACTCGGGCTGCATAGGGTGGGGCTGAGCATCATCGACGCCGCTATCGACATGTTTCTCCCCTGCACCTAAGGCGAGGTGGCACTGGCGCCGGCCCGTGCCGCATATTACCTGTCCCACCGGATTAACAGCCGCGAAGCGCGGCCCTGGGTTGTTTGACTATGGCACGTGGACCAATGGGCAGAGTTGGCGGCGGTGGCCGTGGGGGGAACGGGCCGGATATTCCCGATGCCCTGCCCTTCGACAAGGGCGAACGCCTCAAGACCTTCCGCCATCTTGGCCGGCTGTTTGCGCAGATGTGGCGGACCAGCCCGTGGCTCATGGGCCTCAGCATCGCGCTACGGCTGGTCGTCGCCATCCAGCCGCCACTGGTGCTGCTGCTGACCAAACTGATCATCGACGAGGTGGTGAAGCAGACGGCGCTCGGCGTGCCCGGGCCGGAACTGAGCGACTGGCTGGCGAGCGGTCGGCTGACCCCGCTGCTCTGGCTGCTGGCTGCCGAACTGGTGCTGGTGCTGGCGCGCGATGGCTTCAACCGCGCCATCAACGTGGTCGACAATATTCTCGGCGAAAGCCACTCCAACGCGGTCAGCCTCGAGTTGATGGAGCACGCGGCCAAGCTCGACCTGAAGCACTTCGAGCAGTCCGAGTACCAGGACCGGCTGGAGCGGGCCCGCCGCCAGGCCTCGAGCCGATCGACCGTGATCTCGCAGGTGTTCGGCCAGGCACAGGCGATGATCACAGCCATCGCCCTGGCTGCCGGCCTGTTCTTCTACGCGCCGTTGCTGATCGGGCTGCTGGCGCTGGCAATCGTTCCGGCGGTGTGGGGCGAGTTCCGCTTCAACCGCCTCGCCTACTGGATCTCGCACAACCGCTCGCCTGAGCGGCGGCAGCTCGAGTACCTGCGCCAGATCGGCGCCAGCGCCGACAGCGCCAAAGAGATCAAGCTGTTCGGGCTGGGCGGGTTCCTGTCGGGCCGCTTCCAGACGCTCAGCCAGCAGATCCTCATCGAGAACCGGAACCTGTCGATCAAGCGCGCCTGGCAGACCGGGGCGCTAGCGGGCATCTCGACCCTCACCTATTACGCTGCCTACGCCTACATCGTCTGGCGCACGCTGCACGGCGAGTTCTCCATCGGCACGCTGGTGTTCCTGTCGGGTAGCTTCAGCCAGCTCAACGGCTACCTGCAGCAGATCCTCATCGGCTTTACCCAGATTGCCGGGCAATCGCTCTATCTCGACGACCTGTTCAGCTTCTTCGAGATCGAGCCGACCATCCTCGATCCCAAGCACCCAAAACCCTTCCCGCTGCCGGTGAAGCAGGGGATCGTGTTCGAGAATGTCGGCTTCCGCTATCCGGGGTCCGAGACCTGGGCGGTGCGCAACCTCAGCTTCACCGTGCCCGCCGGCGAGACGCTGGCGTTGGTCGGCGAGAACGGCGCCGGCAAGACCACCATCGTCAAGCTGATGACCCGGCTCTACGACCCGGATGAAGGCCGCATCACGCTCGACGGCATCGATTTGAAGGACTTCGCCACCGAGGATCTCCGCACCCATATCGGCGTGATCTTCCAGGATTTCCTGCGCTACAGCTTCACCGCGTCCGACAATATCGGCGTCGGCCGCATCGAGGTGGCGGACGACCGCCAGCGCGTTATCGCCGCCGCCGAGCAAAGCCTCGCCGACTCGGTGATCAGGAAGCTCCCCGAGGGCTACGACCAGATGCTCGGCCGGGTGTTCCTCAAGGGCCAGGACCTCTCGGGCGGCGAATGGCAGAAGATCGCCATCGCCCGCGCCTACATGCGCAACGCCGAGATCATCATTCTCGACGAACCGACCGCGGCGCTCGACGCCCGCGCCGAGGCGGAAGTGTTCACCCGCTTCAAGAACCTCGCCGAGGGCACCACGGCGGTGCTGATCTCGCACCGCTTTTCCACGGTCCGCATGGCCGACCGCATCGTCGTCCTCGCCGACGGCAAGGTGGTCGAAGCCGGCACGCACGAGGAGCTGATGGCGGAAGCCGGCCGCTACGCCGAGCTGTTCGAGCTGCAGGCCCAAGGTTATCGCTAGACAAACCGGTATCGCTAGACGCGAACGTGCCCTCGGCTTAGGGTCCCGCCGCTTCGCCCGGAGGATGTGGATGCGTACCCTGCTGCTCGCCTTGGCCCTGTGCCTCGCCCCGCCCGCACTGGCGCAGGACACACCAACCCTCGGCCGCGACGGCGTGAACCTGACCTTCGAGGCGCTGGGGCATCGCTTCGTGCTGCCGACGCCGGACTGGCTGTCGCCGACCGAACGGCTGTCGCCGGACCTGCTGAAGCTGGTGGAGTCGAACACCTATGCCGACGCTAGCCAGGCCTTCGCGGAGTTCTTCCCGCTGGGCGAATCCATCGACAGCTGGACCAAGACCTACGCGGTGCGCCTGACGCTACAGCCCGGCCGCAGCCTCGACGACTACCGGCGGGCGACGATGTTCGGCTACTCGCAGATCTGCAAACCCGAGGCGATCGGCTTCTTCAACTTCGGCGAGGAGACGGACGATTTCTTCCCCGCCCTCGGCATGGTGTGCGGCGCCTACAAGGACAACGGCAAGCTGCGCGGGCAGGGCGAGGTGATGGTGGCGGTGTTCCGGAAGACCGACACCGGCATCGCCATGATCTACCAGGAATGGAAGGGCCGGGCGTTCGACCCGTCCGATCCGAAGAGCTGGCCGGTGGAGGCTGCGGTGTTCCAGGCACGGGCGAAGGAATTGCAGGACGCGGTGACGCTGGAGAAGGTGGGAGGCTGATCCGTCAGAGCGCGGGGCCACCCCCACGCTCCGCCGGTAGAGGCTATCCCCGCGCCGCCAGCGCCGCCCCCGTCAAACTCCCCTTCGCCGCGCGCAGCCCGGTCGGCGTCCCCTCGAACACCAAGCTCCCGCCGTCGTTCCCCGCCCCCGGCCCGAGGTCGATCACCCAGTCGGCGCGGCTGATCACGTCGAGATTGTGCTCGATGACGATCACCGTCGAGCCGGCATCGACCAGCCGGTCGAACAGGCCGATCAGCGTGTCGACGTCGTTCATGTGGAGGCCGGTGGTCGGCTCGTCGAGCACATAGATGTTGCCGGATTTCCCGAGTTCCGCAGCGAGCTTCAGGCGCTGGCGTTCGCCGCCCGACAGCGTCGAGAGCGGCTGGCCGAGCGTCAGGTAGCCGAGGCCGACGTCGTCGAGACCACGGAGGATCTTGGCGATCGCCGGTTCGGTGAAGAACTCGGTCGCCTCCGACACGCTCATCTCGTAGACGTCGCTGATCGCCTTGCCGCGCAGCTTGTGCTGCAGGACTTCGTCGGTGAAGCGCTTGCCTTCGCAGCTCTCGCAGACGCTCGCCACCGGGTCCATGTGGGCGAGATCGGTGTAGGTGACGCCCAGCCCCTTGCAGTCCGGGCACGCCCCCTTCGAGTTGGCCGAGAACAGCGCCGCATCGACGCCGTTGGCCTTGGCGAAGGTTTTCCTGACCGTGTCTAGGATGCCGGTATAGGTGGCAGTGTTGGAGCGCGACGAGCCACGATTGAGGTTCTGGTCGATGATCACCGTGTCCGGATAGGCCGCCGGCAGCGAGCCCTGGATCAGCGAGCTCTTCCCTGCCCCGGCGACGCCGGTCACCACGGTCAGCACGCCCTCGGGGATCGCCACCGACACATCGCGCAGGTTGTTGGTTTTGGCGTGTGCGATCTTCAGCTGGCCCTTTGGCTTCCGCAGCTCGGTCTTGATCGGCTGGTACTTCTTCATGTGGTTGCCGGTGAGCGTGCCCGACTTTAGCAGGCCCTCGAAATCGCCCTCGTAGACGATCTCGCCGCCCTTCGAGCCGGCGAACGGCCCCATGTCGACGACGTGGTCGGCGATGGCGATCATGTCGGGCTTGTGCTCGACGATCAGCACCGTGTTGCCCTTGTCGCGCAGCTGCTGCATCAGCCCGGCGAGCGGGCCGACATCGTGCGGATGCAGCCCGACGCTCGGCTCGTCGAACACGTAGGTGATGTCGGTCAGCGATGAGCCGAGATGGCGCACCATCTTCACCCGCTGGCTTTCACCGCCAGACAACGTCGAGCTCTCACGGTCGAGGCTGAGATAGCCGAGCCCGATGATGACGAGGTTCTCGAGCCGCGCCGCCAGCGCCTCGAGCATCGGTCCGATGCCCGGCGCATCGATCGAACGCACGAACGGCGCGAGGTCGGAAACCTGCATGGCGGAGCATTCGGCGATATTCTTGCCCTTCACCTTGCTGCCCAGCGCCGCAGCATTGAGCCTGGCGCCATAACAGGCGGGACAGGTCTTGCGGGTGAAGATTTTCTCGTACTCGACGCGCACATGCGGCTGCAGCGTTTCCGGGTCCTTGGAGCCCGGCCCCTTCTTCAGCTTGGTGACCACGCCCTCGTAGGTCAGCCCGATCTTGCCAACCTTGATCTTGCGGCCATCGTCGAGGGTGAGGAGGTTCTCGCGTTCCTCGTCGGTGAACTTCGCTATCGGCTTGTCCATGTCGAACAGCCCGGAGTTCTTGTAGATCTCCCAGTACCAGGTATCGACGGCGTAGTCCTTGGGCAGCAGGGCGCCCTGGTTGAGCGATTTGCTCTCATCGATCACCGCGTCCATGTTCATCGCCGCGACCTGGCCGATGCCTTCGCAATCGGGGCACATGCCGCGCGGGTCGTTGTAGGAATAGAGCCCGGGCGCGCCCAGCTTCGGCTCTGCGGAGCGCGAAAAGATTACCCGCAGCATCTGCGCCGCGTCGGTCACAGTCGCCACGGTCGAGCGCGAATTGCCGCCCAACCGCTGCTGGTCGACGATGATGGCGGCCGAAATGTTCTCGAGCTGGTCGGCGTCCGGTTGCCCGTAATGCGGCATGAATTGTTGCACGAAGGCCGGATAGGTTTCGTTGATCAGCCGCTGGCTTTCCGCCGCGATGGTGCCGAACACCAGCGAGCTCTTGCCAGAGCCGGAGACGCCAGTGAACACCGTGATCTTCCGCTTCGGGATATCCAGCGACACGTTCTTCAAATTGTTCTCCCGCGCGCCGCGGATCTTGATCGAACCGTACATGCTACCCTCTTAGTAATTTACCAGTTAGTTAAATAAGCTTTCGAGCGTTGGCAACCCCTTACGGCAACCGGTCGAGCACGGCGAACTCCTGGTGCATGCGGCGGCGCTGCGCATCTGGTAGCGGCAGGGCCTTCAGCCGGGCGTGCAGCTCGCGCGCCAGCTGCTCCTGCCCCATGGCGACGGCGAGCTCGATGCGGGCGGCGAGGGCTCGCGCCTGGTCGGGGCTATCGGCGATTGCCCGGCTCGGCAGCGGCGGGATCATGGTGTTCCCAGCATTGTTCATCGGCCAAGTCCTCATCGTTGGTTTCCGTTCAAGCCAGCACTTCGACAGTGATGCCGCCGGGGGCCTTCACGTAGAACGTCCAGGCGTGATGGCGCTCGGGCGGCGCGACATCGAAACCATCGGCTTTCATTCGCTGGTTGATGGCATCCACCTCCGCGTCGGACGCCTGGATGAAGCCGATGTGGAAATTGCCCGGATAGGCGGTGCGCTTGTCCTTCATCAGGGTCAGCACGATGCCCGCGTCATCTCGCAGCACCATGAAGTTCTTGTTGCCGCCAGGCTCCCGCCGCATCCCGAAATAGGCGACGAGGAAGTCGGCGGCCTCGCCGGCATCGGTGACGGCGAGGTTGAGATGATTGAGGATCATGGTCCGATCTCCCTAGAGGCTCGCCTTGCGGATGGCCCGCGCGCCGATGGTCAGCCCGACGACCGCCACACCGGCGGCAACCAGCACGCCCCACAGCACCGTGGTCGAGAACAACTCGCCGGCGAAAAGCGCTCGTTCGGCTTCCACCAGATAGGTCAGCGGGTTGAAGCGGCTCGCCGTATAGAGCCATCCCGGCCCGTTCTCGATCGGCAGCAGCACCCCGCCGAGCAGCATCAGCGGCAGCGCCACCGATTGGCTCACCATGTAGAACATCGAGGTGTTGTGCCGGGTCGTGATGGCCAGCGCATAGGAGAGGGCGGCGACGCCGGCCCCGAAGAGGGCGAGCAGCGCCAGGCCGAACAGCATCTGGATCGGATGCAGCTGCAAGCCGAACGGCCAGGCGATGATGATCATCGCCAGTGCCTGCAGCGCCAGCGGGAACATCTCCTTCAGCGACCGGCCGAAGATCAGCGCCGGCCGGCTCATCGGGGTGGCGAGGAAGCGTTCGAGCACGCCACTCATCAGCTCCTCGGTGAGGCTCCAGCCGACCATTGCGGTGCCGAACAGCGTCAGCATGACGATCATGCCGGGGACGAACCACTGCAAGGCTCCGCTGGTCGAGCCGCCGACATCGAGCAGCGGCACGAAGAAGGCGAGATAGAGCAGCGGCTGGACGAGGCCGAACGCCATCCAGGACGGATCGGCGAGAGTGGGCTTCATTTCGCGGGTGAACGAGGTCGCGACATCTCGGAAGAAGGTCATCGTTGGATCTCCTTGAGCAGCAGGGGAAGTGGCGCCGGCCACCAACCTGCCTTCTCCCCTTGCGGGAGAAGGTGGCGCGCAGCGCCTGATGAGGGGTCCGCAACCGCAGGTTGCGCGATCGGAGTGAAATGACGAGCGCCGGAGTGCGTGGAGAGGTACCCCTCATCCGCCCTTCGGGCACCTTCTCCCGCAAGGGGAGAAGGCACTGTGGCCCGCCGCCGTATCGGTGCAAATGGCCCTTTCATGCTGCGCTCTCCCGCAGCGAGCGGCCGGTGAGGCCGAGGAACACGTCATCCAGCGTAGGTCGCCGGACGTTGGCGGCGAGGACTCGCGCTCCACGCAAGTCGAGCGAGCGGATGAACTCGGGCAGCACCGCCTCGCCGCCCTTCACCGTCACCCCGACCCGGGCGCCGTCGCGGGTCACTTCGCGAGCCTCGGGCAGGTTGGCGGCGACCTCCGCGGCGACAACGGCATCGGTCGCGTCGATAGTGATCCGATCGCCGGCGAGGTCGGCCTTCAGCCGTTCGGGCGTGTCGTTAGCAATGACCTGGCCGTTGTCCATGATCATCACCCGCTCGGCCATCGAGTCGGCCTCGTCGAGATAGTGAGTGGTGAGGAAGATGGTCATCCCCGTCGCCTTGCGGATCTTGACGATGTGCTCCCAGAGATTGGCGCGGCTATGCGGATCGAGCCCGGTCGAGGGCTCGTCGAGGAACAGCACTTTGGGGCTGTGCATCAGTCCGAGCGCCACATCGACGCGGCGCTTCTGGCCACCCGACAGGCTCATGCCGGTACGGGCTTCGAGGCCGGTGAGTTCGAGCATGCCGATCAGTTCGTCGGCGCGTTTTGCCGCGGCAGCCTTGCTCATCTGTTGGGCGGCGCCCTGCGTCAGCAGT
>JBKJMF010000104.1:0-5539 GCA_046596525.1 Devosia sp.
TGAGCGGCGGCCAGCGCCAGCGTGTCGCGCTTGCCCGCTCGCTGGCCAAGCGCCCCAAATTGCTGCTGCTCGACGAGCCGCTCGGCGCGCTCGACAAGAAGCTGCGCGAGGAAACCCAGTTCGAACTGGTCAAGATCCAGGAATCGCTCGGCGTTACCTTCATCGTCGTCACCCACGATCAGGAAGAGGCGATGACCCTCGCCACCCGTATCGGGGTGATGAACCAGGGCGAGATCGCCATGATCGGCGAGCCGCACGACATCTACGAATTCCCCAACTCGCGCTTCGTCGCGAGCTTCATCGGTTCGGCCAACATGGTCGAAGGCATCGTCACCGAGGACGAGCCGGATCACATCCGCATCCGCTCGCCCGACCTGGGCTGCGACATCCATGTCGGCCACGGCGTCGACTGCGCCCCCGACCAGCTGCTCTGGTGGGCCATCCGTCCCGAAAAGATGCAGCTCAGCCGCGACAAGCCCGAAGCGCTTCACAACGCCAACGTCACCAAGGGCGTGGTCGAGGAGATTGGCTACCTGGGCGATATGAGCGTCTACCAGGTGCTGCTCCAGAGCGGCAAACGCATCCGCGTCAGCCAGACCAACACCATGCGCGGCAACCCGGACTCCATCACCTGGGAAGAGCCGGTCTACATCACCTGGGGCGACAGCGCCGGCTCGGTGCTGACCGTATGACCATCTCCGGCAACCAGTTGCCGCCGCCGCGCCGCCTCCTCCGCTGGAGCGGGCTTGAGCGTCGCTTGCGCGACGTCGGGATCTCCGGCCGCACGCTGGTCATCGCCGCGCCGGCCATCTGGCTCACCGTTTTCTTCCTTATCCCGCTTGCGGTGGTGTTCGGCATTTCGCTGGCCACCAAGCAGTTCGGCCGCCCGCCCTATTCGCCGCTGTTGACCACCGACGAGGGCACCGTGCAGCTGACGCTGCACCTCTCCAACTATCTGAAGCTCGTCACCGATCCGCTCTATGTCGCGGCCTACCTCAGCTCGATCCGCATTGCGCTGATCGCCACGGTGATCACCCTCTTCATCGGCTATCCGATGGCCTATGCCATCGCCCGCGCTCCGGACAAATGGCGCAACATCCTGCTGATGCTAGTGATCCTGCCGTTCTGGACCTCGTTCCTGCTGCGCGTCTACGCGCTGAGCGGCTTCATGCGCGGCAACGGCGTGATCAACCAGGTGCTCGCCGTGTTCGGCATCGAGCCGCTGGTGATGATGCAGACCGATTTCGCCGTCTATGTCGGCATCGTCTACACCTACCTGCCGTTCATGATCCTGCCGCTCTACACCAACCTCGTGAAGCTCGATACCTCGCTGCTCGAGGCGTCGGCCGACCTCGGCTCGCGCCCGTGGCAGACCTTCATCGCAGTCACCCTGCCGCTGTCGCTGCCCGGCATCATCGCCGGCTCCATGCTGGTGTTCATTCCGGCGATCGGCGAATTCGTCATCCCCTCGCTGCTCGGCGGGCCGCAGACGCTGATGATCGGCCGCGTGCTGTGGGACGAGTTCTTCGGCGCCACCAACTGGCCGCGCGCCGCCGCCGTCGCCATCGCCATGCTGGTCGTCGTCGTCATTCCCATCCTGCTGCTGCAGAAAGCGCAGGATGCGGTGGTCGAGAAGGGCAAGTAGATGCGGCGCGGCTGGTTCCTCCCCATCACGGCGACGCTCGGCTTCGCCTTCCTCTACCTGCCGATCATCTCGCTGGTGGTGTTCTCGTTTAACGAGAGCCGGCTGGTCACCGTGTGGTCCGGCTTCTCCACCAAATGGTACGGCGAACTGTTCGCCGACGAGCAGATGCTGGGCGCCGCCTGGCTGAGCCTGCGTATCGCCTTCTTCTCGGCCTCGGCCGCGCTAGTACTGGGCACGCTCTGCGCCGTGGCGCTGGTGCGCTTCAAGCGCTTCCGCGGCCGTACCGTCCTCGCCGGCACCGTCTCGGCGCCGCTGGTCATGCCCGACGTGATCACCGGCCTCGCCATGCTGCCGCTGTTCGTCGCCATGGAATCGCTGCTCGGCTGGCCCGCCGGCCGCGGCATCGTCACTATCATCATCGCGCATACGACGTTCTGCATGGCCTACATCACGGTGGTGGTGCAGTCCCGCCTCTCCGACCTCGATTTGAGCCTCGAGGAAGCCGCGATGGATCTCGGCGCCACCCCGTTCCGGGTGTTCTTCGACATCACCCTGCCAATCATCGCGCCCGCTCTGGTCTCCGGCTGGCTGCTCGGCTTCACCCTGTCGCTCGACGATCTGGTGATCGCCAGCTTCGTCTCCGGCCCGGGCTCGACCACGCTGCCGATGGTAATCTTCAGCAAAATCAAGCTCGGCGTCTCCCCCGACGTCAACGCCCTCGCCACCATCATCATCGGCATCGTGGCACTCGGCGTCTTCGCCGCAACGATCGTCAGCCTCAGAGCCGGCAAGGAAAAGCGCGCTTCCTAGTCGGCCCTCTATTGATCAGGCCACCTTCTTCGGCTTGGTCGGCGCGACAATACTCGTCTTCCCGCCGCCCGCCTTCAGCTTGGCGATCGCCTCGTACTGAATGCAGTCCTTGGCCATCTCCATGATCTCGATCCGGTTGCCGTCCGGGTCCTCGATCCACATGCCGCGATTGCGATCGAGCCCGCGCTTGTCGGTCCGCGGATGCATCAGCCCGATACCGACGCTCGCGAGGTGCCGCTCCGCCACCTCGATGTCGTCGACCGTCAGGCAGAGGTGCGCCGTGCCCGTCGCTTCCGGCCCCGGCACCCGCGACGTGCCACCTGGGAACAGCTCGAGATAGAGGTTGTCGTCGAACTTGAGGTAGGCGATCCACGCCTGCCGATCCTCCTCCGTCAGCCGCAGGAACTCTGGAAACCCCAGCTTCTCATAGAAGCCGATCGAGGCCTCCAGATCCTGCACCTTGAGCGCGATGTGTCCCAGGCTGTTGAACGCCGCCATGCTCGTCTCCTCGTGATGATTGTTCCGCCGCGCCCTCCCGGCGCCTGCTGCACTCTGCATCGGTATTAGCGATAATACAACAGGCTGCGAACGTGTCGCCGTTCGCTCACCCGAATGCGCCGTGGCCCCGGTTTCGTCTTTGTGCCTGCTTGCGCGGACCATACGACAGGTCTATGTGAGCCGGGTCGGTCGAACTACTCGGCCGGCAAGTTCTCAGGGCGGGGTGTAACTCCCCACCGGCGGTAAATGGGTGAAAGCCCAAAGCCCGCGAGCGCCTCCGGAGCAATCCAGAGGGTCAGCAGATCCGGTGTAATCCCGGAGCCGACGGTCATAGTCCGGATGAAAGAGAACGGGATTTACGCTGGCTCTGCCGGCGCGGCCCCTCATTCGGAGGGTTCCCGCGTCGCCATTTCTCATCGCGATTCCCCGTAACTCCCTGAGGGAACTGGTTACGGAAAGGATCGTTCGATGAGCCAAGTTTCCTCGCCTACCAACTCTGCCGCCACCGGCGCCACATTCATGCTGGTTGCCGCCTTCGCCTTTGCCGGCTCCAACCTGCTGCAGTCGGTGCTGCCGACGCCCGTGCAGTATGGCGGCTATGGCATGAGCTCCACCGGCATGGCCTTCTGGCAATATGTCATTGCCGCCATCCTCAGCCTGCCGCTGATCCTCAGGATCGGTGTCAGCAATCTCCGCACCAGCCATCCGCTGGCGCACGAAGTCCGCGCCTTCGTCTCGGCGCTCGGCGTCCACGTCTTCGTTTACGGCTTCGCCTCCGGCGTGCCGATCTGGCAGATGGTGACCCTGCTGGCCACCGGCCCGCTGTTCATCATCCTCGGCTCCACCCTGTTCCTCGGCGAGCGCGCCTCGCCGGCCCGCATCGCGGCGGCGCTGGTCGGCTTCGTCGGCGCCATCATCGTCTCCGGTGTCGGCACCGACAGCCTCGGCTGGACGGCACTCGTGCCGATCGTCGCCGCGGCATTGTGGGGCACCACGGATGTGCTCACCAAGTACCTGGCGCTGAAGGGCGAGAGCCCCGAGACGCTGACCATCTCACTACTCGTCCTCGTGACGCCGAACCACCTTCTGATCCTGCTCGCCGTCTGGGCCCTCGGCATCGTCACCCCCGGCCTGCTTCCGGCCGGCATCGCCGACAATGTCTTCGCGCTGCCCTCGGGCAATGCCATGTGGCTGCTGGCCCTGCTCGGTGCACTCACCGCCGGCGCGCAGTACCTGCTTGCCTATGCCTACAAGGTGGCCGACGCGACCTACCTGCAGCCCTTCGGCGACAGCAAGGTGCCGCTGAGCGGCCTCCTCGGCTGGGTCATCCTCGGCCAGGTTCCGTCGATCTGGTTCTGGCCGGGCGCCGCGCTGATCGTCCTCGCCTCGGTGTTCATCTACTGGGTCGAAAGCCGCGGCCGCACCGGCACCCTCGCTACCGCCTGAGCTGACTGCACCAGCTCAGGCACCCCGGGGCCGCCGTGACTGCGGCCCCGGTTCTTATCCTCCCCCGTTCACGGGGGAGGGGGACCGCCGAAGGCGGTGGAGGGGGCGGCGGGAAACGCCGGTGTTTGGGTCGCCCCCTCCACCAGCTTCGCTGGTCCCCCTCCCCCGCTTCGCAGGGGAGGATCAAACCTCCACCCACCGCTGCTCCCGATGGCTCTGCGCCATCGCATGCACGGCCCGCTCGATCTCGAGCCCGCGCTCGAACCCGACGATCTGCGCCGCACCATCCCCGCCGATCGCCTTCAGCAACTCGTGGCACTCGATGATCTTCAGCTCATTGAACCCCAGCCCATGCCCCGGCGCCGGGATGAACCTGTCATACGGCGCATGCACCGGCGCGGTCAGGATCGTCCGGAACCCCTGCTCCGCCGCGTGATCGCTCGCCGCATAGAGCTGGAACTCGTTCATCCGCTCCTGGTCATAGGCAATCGTGCCTTTCGAGCCGAACACCTGCAGCGCGATCCGCCCCTTCCGCCCCCAGGCCGACCGGTCGAGCGCCATCACCCCGGAGGCGCCGTTCGAAAGCTCCAGCAGCACCGAGGCGATGTCATAAGTCTCGACCTTCCGCCGCCCGCCATCCCGGCTCGGCCGGTCGGCATAGGGCATCGCCAGCTGCGCCATCACCCGGCTCACCCCGCCGAACAGGAACTGCATCAGGCTCAACGGATGCACCCCGAAATCGTCAAGCGCGCCATAGCCGGATGAGGCCTCGCTCTTAGAGGAGAACAGCGCCTCCGGATCAGCCATGAAGTCCTCGTCCATCTCGAACCGGACATGGTTCACCGCCCCGATCGCCCCCTCGTCGAGCAGCCGCTTGATGTGCCGGATCACCGGGTTCTGGATGTAATTGTAGCCGAGCGCCGTGACCTTGCCCGACGCCTTGGCCGCAGCAGCCATCCGCTCCGCCTCGGCAAACCCCACCGCCATCGGCTTTTCGCACCAGACGTGCTTGCCCGCCTCGAGCGCCGCGATCGCCATCTCCGCATGGAAGGCATTCGGCGTCGTCACCGACACCACCTCCACCTCCGGATCGGCAATCAGCGCCCGCCAGTCCGAGGTGGATTTCTCGAACCCGAACTC
>JBKJMF010000323.1:0-2570 GCA_046596525.1 Devosia sp.
CGGTGCAACTGGTGGGCGCTGATGCCCTTCTTGGACGAGCAGAGCAGGTGAATGGCCTGCAACCACTTGTGCAGTTCAAGATGGCTTTCCTCGAAGATGGTGCCAATGCGAACCGTGAACTGCTTACGGCACGCGCCGCACTTGTAGAGGCCGTGGCGAACAACGCCTTCCGGGTTCTTGCGACTCGGCTTAGAGCGAACGCCCTTCAACGGGTAGCTGTTGTCCACCACGCCGCAGTGCGGGCAGGAACGGCCGTTTGCCCAGAGCAGCGCCTCGACATGAGCGAAGGCGGCGGCTTCATCGTGGAAGTAGGGCTTGGACAGAACGGACATGGCGATAACTCCTTGTCCCTGTTATGCGCTCAGCCGTTGGGTTTGTCAAATACATAATCCCCCGGATGTGGCAAGAACGTTTCAGGAACACGAATCGGAGACTTTATCTCTGCCCGCCGCGGAAATGCAGTGCATGTCAGCTACGATCGAACTGCAAGCAACGCCCACCTCCCAGGCGGTTACCTCGATGGCCGCAAAGCTGACTCCGGCGTTAACCATGCTGGAATAACAATGGGTTAGCGCAAGGTTTCGTTAAGCGCGCCATGTTGAATCAAAGGCTTCCGATCTATCTTCGAAAGCCAGACGTCCAGCATGTTTGCCGCCGCCCGTCCTGCATTCCCATTCGCCAAATCCCTGCTGCTGGTCGGGCTCACCCTGCTGCTTGCCGCCTGCGGACGTTCGCCCACGCATGACTATCGCGGCATTCCCGGCGACAACGACCCACATGACGGGGTGCGACGGGCCTGGGGCCTGCCGATCCAGGGGCTGGACGTGGCGCGCTACCAGGGCCGTATCGATTTCAACGCGGCGCGCGGTGGCGGCGTGCACTTCGTCTACATCAAGTCGACTGAGGGCAAGGACTACATCGACCCCAACTTCTACGACAACTGGCGTGGGGCGCAGGCCGCCGGCATGGCGCGCGGCGCCTACCACTTCATGACCTGGTGCAGCCTCGCCTCGGAGCAGGCGAAGTGGTTCAAACGGAACGTGCCCAACGACGCCGACGCCCTGCCGCCGGTGCTCGATCTCGAGTGGAACAACCACTCGAGTTGCAAGAACAAGTTCAACCGCGAGGACGTGATCGAGAAGGTGCGGGTGATGCTGGCGGAGATGGAGCGGCATACCGGCAAGGTGCCGATCATCTATACCGACATGAACTTCTACCGCGATATCCTCGCCGGCCAGCACTTCGACTCGTCGTTCTGGCTGCGCTCCACCGCCGCCGAGCCGCATACCAAGTATGGCGACCGGCCGTGGCTGTTCTGGCAGTGGACGCAGACCGGCACGATGTCGGGCATCCGCACCGAAGTCGACCGCAACGCGTTCTATGGCAGCGAGGGCGACTGGGTGACGTTCCTGCTCACCGGGTGCGATCCGCGCACCGTCGACCGGCTGGGACCGCAGGGGCGCTGCCAAAGCCACAAGTAACGGTGCGTGAGCGCCGGGCGGCCTTGTCAGTTTTTTGCCTTGGTTCTACCTTCACGTGGTGATTTGCCGGCCTCAGTCGGCACGAAACAATGAAAGGGGATACGCCATGGCCAAGGGTCAGCTGAAAACCAACAAGGAAGCCAAGAAGCCCAAGAAGGAAAAGCCGAAGGTGCTGGCAACGGCCGGAATGGCCGCGACCACTGCCGCACCGGCCAAGAAGAAGTAATCGGGCCTGGCAGCGACTGCTATTCAAGGGCCGTGGCACTCGCCGCGGCCCTTTGCTATTTGGCGACCGCTTCGAGCACCGGCGCAATCAGGCCGCTGGCCTTGATGCCATCGAGCAGGAACTGCACGGCGAGCGCCGCGAGCAACACGCCGACGACGCGGCTGACCACGGCGAGGCCGGTAATGCCGAGCAGCCGCTGGATGGGGATGGCGACCAGCATCACCACGTAGCAAAGCAGCAGGATCGCCAGCAGCGCGGCGACCACCACGAACCAGGCGAGGTTGAAGCCGCCGGTGCCGGTGGTGAGGAGGATCACTGCGCTGATGGCGCCCGGACCGGCGAGCAGCGGTGTCGCCAGTGGGAACACCGATATATCGGAGCGATGCTGCGCCTCGTCCTCTTCCTCGGGCGTGGTGCCGGTGCCGCCCGAATGGCGGGCGAACACCATGTCGATCGAGATCAGCAGCAGCAGGATGCCGCCGGCGATGCGGAGCGCCGGCAGGGTGATGCCGAACAGGCGCAGCAGCACTTCGCCAAACACCGCAAAGAACAGCAGGATGATCCCAGCAATGATGGTGCCGCGCAGCGCCATCGAGCGCCGTTCGGCCTGAGTGTTCTTCTGCGTCAGCGCCGCGTAGACGACGAGCAGATCCGCCGGCCCAAGGGTGGCGAAGAACGTGGTCAGGGCGAGCAGCAGCGTGTCGATCGGCATGGCGGGACAATGGCGGAGAAGCGGTGCTTTGGCGAGTGGTGTGGCGCTGGATTCACCGCGCCGTGTCGTCGAGCGTGGCGGTCACCAATAGGTCGAGCAGCGCGAACTCGCCTCCGGCCGTCATGCCAACGACCGAGACGCAAAGAGCAGG
>JBKJMF010000417.1:0-4202 GCA_046596525.1 Devosia sp.
GTCGGCGGCGCCATGCAGACGCACTACACGCCCACCAAGGCGGGCGTCCATTCGCTGATGCAGTCGGTCGCCATCGCGCTCGGCCCCTACGGCATCCGCTGCAATTCGGTGATGCCCGGCGCCATCGCCACCGATATCAACAAGGACGACTGGTCCGACCCCAAAAAGCGCGAGTACCTCAACAACCGCATCCCGCTCGGCCGCTTCGGCGAGCCCGAGGATGTGGCCAAGGTCGTCGCCTTCCTCGCCTCAGACATGGCCTCCTACGTCACCGGCGCGGCGCTGCTGGTCGATGGTGGGCTCTACGTCAACCTGCAATAGGAGACCCCGATGTCCGAGCGCATCGCCTTCCGCATGAAGGTGCATCCCGGCAAGATCGCCGAATACACCAAGCGGCACGACGAGATCTGGCCCGAGCTCAGCCAGGCGCTGCGCGACGCCGGTGTCTCCGACTATTCGATCTGGCACGACCCCGAGACCAACGAGCTGTTCGCGACGCTGGTCCGCACCGCCGACCACAGCATGGCCGATCTCCCCAGGACCGAGATCAACAAGCGCTGGTGGAAATTCATGGACGACATCATGGACTACAATGACGATGGCACCCCGCATGTCGTGAACCTGAACCAGGTCTTCCATCTCCCCTGACTCCGACCGATCGGTTGCCACTCCCCATGTCCGACTTCACCATCAAGGCCGTGCGCGTTTCGCTCGTTGAGAGCGAGGGGGATGGCGGTGACTATTTCCAGCAGGGCCGCGGCCACTGGCTGATCGACACGCTGATCGCCAATCCGATGTCGGGTTACGAGCAGTACAAGGCATCGCGCCAGTCCTGGGGCATCGGCGTCATGGGCTCGATCGTCGTCGAGATCGAGAGCGCCTCGGGCGTCACCGGCGTTGCCACCGGCTTCGGCGGCTATCCCGCGGCCTGGCTGGTCGCCAACCATTTCACCCGCTTCCTCGTCGGCGAGGATGCACGCAACACCTTGAAGATCTGGGACCAGATGTTCCGGGCCTCGACGCCGTATGGGCGAAAGGGCTTGGCCGTAGCCACCATCTCGGTGGTCGACCTGGCGCTGTGGGATCTCGTCGGCAAGCTGCGCGGCGAGCCGGTCTACAACCTGATCGGCGGCAAGTGTCACGACGAGATTAGCTTCTATTGCACCGGCCCGGCGCCCGATGCGGTGAAGGCTCTCGGCTTCTGGGGCGCCAAGGTGCCGCTGCCTTACAGCCATTTCGACGGTGAAGACGGGCTGATCAAGAACATCGAGTTCCTCACCGCGCATCGCGAAACGGTGGGCCCTGATTACCCGCTGATGGTCGATTGCTACATGGCGTTGACGGTCCCCTACGCCATCCGCCTCGCCGAAAAGACCAGGCACCTCAACATCTACTGGTGGGAGGAAGTGCTCCACCCCGACGATGTCGAGGGGTTCCGGCTGCTGAAGCAGGCGCACCCCACGATCAAGTGGACCACCGGCGAGCACGAATACACCCGCTACGGCTTCCGCCGGCTGATCGAGGAGCGCACCATCGACGTGCTGCAGCCCGATGTGATGTGGGTTGGTGGGCTCACCGCGCTGTTGCAGATCGCCGCGCAGGCCGCCGCCTACGACATCCCGGTGATCCCGCACGGCTCGGGGCCGTACGCCTACCACTTCATCGCCAGCCAGCCGGCACAGTCGCTGTGCGAGTACGTTGCGGCCAGTCCGGATGGCCGTTCGATCCGCCCGATCTTCGGCAAACTCTTCACCGGCGAAGACCTGCCGCAGAACGGTCGACTAAAGGTCAGTAGCGCGCCGGGCTTCGGTATGGAAATAGCTGATCGCGGCCTGCTTAAGCCCTTTGCCTGACCTAAGGCATTGTCGCGCGATCGAACCGCAAAAGTCTGCAACTTTTGCTGATCACGCCCCGAGGAAGAGAGTTTCATGAACCAGATTGATCTCAACGGCCAGGTGGCCGTCATCACCGGCGGTGCGCAGGGCATCGGCTTCGCCATCGCCAAGCGCCTCGTCGCCTCGGGCGCCAAGGTCAGCCTCTGGGACATGAACGCCGAACTGCTCGCCAGCGCCAAGGCCGAGCTCGGCGCCGCTGCGTCGACCGTTGCGGTCAACATCACCTCCTACGAGGCGATCGCCGCCGCCGTCGCGGAAGTCGAGAAGAACCTCGGCAAGCTCGATATCCTCGTCAATTCCGCCGGCATAGCCGGCAAGAACGCCCCGCTTGACGAGTACGACCTCGATGAATGGCGCCGCGTCATCGACATCGATCTCAACGGCGCATTCTACGTCAACCGCGCCGTGCTGCCCGGCATGAAGGCCCGCAATTACGGCCGCATCGTCAACATCGCCTCGATCGCCGGCAAGGAAGGCAACCCGAATGCCTCCGCCTACGCCGCAGCCAAGGCCGGCGTCATAGGCATGACCAAGGCGGTAGGTAAGGAAGTGGCGAAGTACGATATCGCCATCAACGCCATCACCCCAGCCACCGCCAAGACCCGTATCCTCGACGAGCTGAAGCCCGAGTTCATCGACTACATGCTGAGCCGCATCCCCCGCGGCCGCTTCCTCGAAGTCGAGGAAGCCGCGAACATGGTCGCGTGGCTGGTCAGCAAGGAAAACAGTTTTACGACCGCGTCAGTGTTCGACTTGAGCGGCGGCCGCGCGACTTACTAGTCACCTGATCGCTCGGGTGGGGGGCAGCGCCCGCCAGATGTGCAGCTTACCTAGTAAGCCTATCCAGCTCATCATACAGCGGCGTCATCGCCGCTTCGATCTGCCCAAACAGAGGCATCATCCGCGCGTACGTCTCGGCCCATTCCGCCACCGGCAGCACCTCGCGCTCGATCGACACCATCTGCGCCATCGCATCGGCGATACTCACCCCTGCCGTCGCATGCTGCGCCAGGATCGCGCCGCCGACCACGCCGCACTCCAGCACGCGCGGCACGAGGATCGGCGTCCCATACACGCTGGCCTTGATCTTCAACCACAGGTCCGACCGCCCACCGCCGCCCGCCGCGATAAAGCGCTCGGGCTGTCCGCCATGCGCGGTGATCCGCTCGAACTGCCGCCCCAGTGCCATCGCCACGCCCTCGAGCACCGCGCGGTTCAGTTCCGCCTTGCCATGCGTCGCCGTCAGCCCGAAGAACTGTGCCCGCGAATTGCGCGCCGGCCCCAGCCGCTCACCCGACAGGAACGGCAGGAAGAACAACCCGTCGGAGCCGGCCGCTGCCGCTTCGGCCGAGGTCTCAGTCGTACCGTTACCGATGGCGTTCGCCGCCCAGCGGATGGCGTCGCCGCCGGCATCGACCAGCGTGAACGCCCCCCACAGCCCGCCCGGCACCGCCACGTTGGCGACCAGCGGATCGTGCAGCGGCTCGTTGCGCAGCAGCGTGGCGATCGACGAGGTGCCCGCGATGTCCGAAGCCATGCCGGCCTGTGCCGCCCCCGAACCGAGCAGCGCCAGCGGCAGGTCGCCACCCCCGGCCAGCACCGGCGTACCCTCGCGCAACCCGGTCTCGCGCGCCGCGCCGGCGGTGACGGTCCCGATGATGTCGGCAGCCGCGTGGATCGGCGGCAGCAGGTCGCGGTTAAGTCCCAGCGCCCAGACCAGCTCATCCGACCAGGTGCCCGAACGTGCATCGGTCAAAAAACTCGCCGAGGCCTCGCTCCAGTCGGTGGCGCGCACGCCGGTCAGCCGCAGGTTGATGAAGTCCTTGGGTGTCAGCACAGTCTCGGCGGCGTCATAGGCCTCGGGTGCGTGGTCGCGCAGCCATTGCAGCTTGAACGCCGGCCACGCCGGGGTCGCCGCATTGGCGGTGAGATAGGCGTAGGACTCGTATGCCCGCGACCGCTCCCACGCCTCGACCTCCGGCGTCGAGCGCTTGTCGTTCCACAGCAGCACGCTGTCGCTGGCGAGCCCGTCGCCCGCGCCGATCAGCACCGTCCCATGCATCTGCCCGCAGACGCAAATCGCTCCGATCCGCCGGTCCGATTTGACGGCCACCTCGCGGATCGCTTCGGCCGCCGCCGCCCACCAGGCGGCGGCGCTCTGCTCGGCCCAGGCGAAGCGCGGGATGGTCTGCGCGAAACCGCGGCTGGCGAATGCAGTGATGGTGCCGCGCCGGTCGACCAGTGCGGCGCGGACGCTCGAGGTGCCGAGGTCGACGCTGAGAGTGAGATCGTCCGTCATCGCGCGGG
>JBKJMF010000429.1:0-7245 GCA_046596525.1 Devosia sp.
GGCTGAGTCGCACCGCCTCGGCGCCGATGGCGTAATCTATTGCGCGCCGCGCCTCGTCGTGCGGCAGACGACGCGGGGGCAGCAATGAGCGTTTCTCGCCGTATTGCCGTCGCAGAGTCGCTGGTTGCCGCCGCCGGGGAAACGGCCCGCCGCGCCTACGTCGACGATGGGCTCGAGATCACCAGCAAGGGACCTGGTGACCTGGTCAGCGAAACCGATTTCGCCATCGAGCAGATGATGCGCGATGCCATCGGCGGCGAGTTCCCCGAGGATGGCATCATCGGCGAGGAGTTCGGTGGAGCCCACCTGACATCCGGCTTCACCTGGCTGATCGATCCGATCGACGGCACTGTGAACTTCGCGCGACGGCTCGGCTATTTCTGCATCTCGCTCGCCCTGCTCGAGGATGGTCTGCCGGTCGCTGCCTGGGTGCTCGATCCGCTGCGGAACGAGTTGTTCCACGCCGGGCCGGACCGCATCGCGCGGCTGAACGGCAAACCTGTGCGCTGCGCTGCCGAAGCCGATTTCGGCGAAGCGGTGATCGGCCTCGGGTTCTCGATGCGTCACGATCCGGCGCTCAACGGCAGCATCGTCGACGGGCTGACAAAGGCCGGTGCCGAGCATCGGCGGCTTGGGGCAGGGGCGCTGTGTCTCGCCCACGTCTCGGCGGGGCGGCTCAACGCCTACGTCGAGCCGCACATGAACCCCTGGGATGCGGTGGGCGGGCTGTACCTGGCGGCCTGCTCGGGCGCCGTCACTGGCGACTACATCGCGGTGGACGGGCTCACCCTCGGCGCGCCGGTCTATGCCGCCGCGCCCCCGATATCCTCACAGTTGCTGGCTGTGCTGCCAGCCTTGATTTCCGGCACTCCGCTTCATCGGCAAAATGAGCAGCGGAGTGCCGGAGAAGTTGCGACGTGATCGCATGCCTTTCCCCAACGTGGAGATGAGACGATGAAAGCCTTGCTAGCGGCATCCATGGCCGTCCTTCTGAGCACCACCGCTTTCGCGGTTGAACCCATCGGCTCGGACGGTTTCAACACCGATCCGGGTTTCGATCTCGGCACGCTGAGCGCAGACAATTTCTATGATGTCATTGTTCCGCTTGCGAAAACAGAGGGTACGCTGACCCTTTATGACTTCACCGACAGCTTCGGTCCGCTGTTCAACGACCACCTGATCCCCGAGTTCGAAGCCAAATACGGCGTCAAGGTCGAGTATGTTCGCGGCGAGGGTGCCGCGGCCAACCAGCAGGTCATCGCGGCGCACAATTCCGGCGCCAAGGCTCCGGCCGACGCCTATTTCGTCAGCTCGGGCGGCTTGCCGCTGCTGACCGGCGAAGGCGTCGTCGCCAACGTGCCGCTCGCCACGCTCCTGCCCAACGGTGCGGTCCTCGACAAGACCATCGCTACCATCACCGGCGGCATCGATCACGGCGGCACCTTCCTGCCGTTCCACCGCAACCAGACCGACATCGTGTTCGACACCCGCGTCGTTGCCGCTGACGCGGTGCCGACCGACCTCGATTCGCTGGCCGCATGGGCCAAGGCCAATCCGGGCAAGTTCATCGTCACCTCGCCGGCCGGCGGTGGTTCGGGCAATGGCTTCATGCAGACCATCGCCTTTGCCAAGGTCACCGATGCGACCTGCCGCGCCACCTTCGTCAAGTATGACATCACTGCCGCCGAGGCCGACGCGTTCGCCGCCAGCGACTGCATGACCCCGGTCTGGAACTACTACAAGGACATCCTGCCGTCGGTCGAAATCACCAACGGCAATTCCGACACGCTCAACCTGATTGCCAACGGCGCCGGCGTTATCGGCACCGCCTGGGAAGACATGGCCTATGACTTCAGCGGCCGGGGCCTGTTGCCTCCGACCGTCCGCCAGCAGCTGCTCTCCGAGGGCCAGGTCGGCGGCGGCGACGGCCTGTTCTTCCCGGTCAACGGTGCGCATCCGGCGGCTGGGCTGCTGATGCTCGACTTCCTGATCAGCAAGGACGTGCAGCTCAAGAAGCTCTCGATCAACGGCTCGCGTTCGGCGCGTACTGATATCGATCCGGCCGAGACTTTTACGCCCGAGCAGGTGGCCCGGCTGATCCCGACCGATCAGTTCGCCACGCGTGCCATCGCGCGCATGCCGGCGATCCTGAACGACCAGCTGACCGCCTACTTCGTCGCCAACGTACTGCGCAAGTAAGCGCCCTTGACAGTGGTGGCGGCGCCTTCGGTGCCGCCGCCATCGAAACGGAGCCCCCATGTACGCCTCGATCTCCATTCGCCAGCTCACCAAGCAGTTCGACGCCAACCAGGTGTTGAAGGGCATCGACCTCGAAATTGCCGCGGGCCGTTTCGTCGTGCTCCTCGGCCCGTCTGGCTGCGGCAAGACCACCCTGCTGCGCACCATCGCCGGCATCACCGACCCCAGCTCGGGCGGCATCTGGCTCAAGGAGCGGCGCATCGACGACGTGCCGCCCGAGAAGCGCAACTTCGGCCTGGTGTTCCAGACCTATGCGCTGTTTCCGCACATGAGCGTCGAGCGCAACGTCGCCTTCGGGCTCGAGATGCGGCGGATCGCCAAGCCGGAGATGGCGCGCCGGGTCGCCGCCGCACTGGCGCTGGTGGGGCTCGGCGACTATGCCAAGCGCTTGCCGAAGCAGCTTTCCGGCGGCCAGCAGCAGCGCGTGGCGTTGGCGCGGGCCATCGTCATCGAGCCCGACGTGCTGCTGTTCGACGAACCGCTGAGCAACCTCGATGCCAAGCTCCGTGACACGCTGCGCGAGGACCTCCACGCCCTGCAGAAGAAGCTCGGCGTCACCTCGATCTACGTGACCCACGACCAGGCGGAAGCCATGGCGCTGGGCGACGAGATCGTGGTGATGAAGGACGGCGAGATCGTCGAGCGGGGCACGCCGATCGACCTCTATCGCCGGCCGACCTATCGGTTCACCGCCGAGTTTCTCGGCATGACCAATGTTATCGAAGCCGAGATTTCAGACGGCTCCTGCCGGCTCCCCTGGGGCGAGGTGCGGAAGCTGGAGAACCCGGCCGAGCACGACGTCGAGGGCGTCGCCATCCGTCCCGAAGACCTTGCCATCGAGCCGGCCGATGCCGACCATCACGGCACAATCGAGCAGGCGATGTTCATGGGTGCGTCGATCCACTACTGGATCAGCGTTCAGGGCAAGACCTTGCGCGCCATCACTACCGGCGGCAGCAAGCCGGTCCTGCCAACTGGCCAGAAGGTCAGGCTGGTCCCGCCGCCGGTGCTGCATTTGCTTCGCACGCATCGTCCCGGCAACGGAGTGCGGCCGTGAGCGACAGCAAGGTCAAGCTCACGACGCTGCTGCTCTGCCTGTTGCCGGGCGTCGGCTATCTGCTGGCATTGTTCGGCCTGCCCCTGGTCCGCGTCGTCTATGGCAGCTTCACCAGCCGCGACCCCGGCGCAGCGGCGTTGACCCTCGACACCTGGTCGCAGCTGCTCGCCAACCCGGTCTTCGTCGACGGCCTGTGGTTCTCACTTTATCTCGGCATCGCCCCAACCATTGTCAGCCTCATCGTCAGCCTGCCGCTATCGGCGCTGATGCAGGCCAACGAGAGCTCCCGCAACCTGTTCGGTACGCTCTACAAGATCCCGCTCGTGGTGCCGGGCATCGTCGCCGGCTTCCTGGTGCTGGTTATCCTCGATCGCGGCGGCATGGCGACGCGGCTGCTGACGCCGCTGGGCATCCCTATGCCCAAGTTGGTCCGCGACGAATGGGCCGTTGGCGCCATCATCGCCTCGTCCTGGAAGACCATCCCGTTCATGACGCTGATCATTGCCGGCGCCATGGCGGCGATCAGCAAGGACGTGCTCGCCGCAGCGCGCACCTTGGGGGCAGGGCGGCTGACCATCCTCACCCGCATCCAGCTGCCGTTGGCCCAGCCCGGCATCACTGCCGCGGTGCTGCTCAGCTTCATCGGCTCGCTCGGCTCGTACGTTATCCCGAGCCTGCTCGGGCCGACCTATCCGCTGCCGCTCAGCGTTCACATGTTCGCCGAGGGTTTTCAGAAGGGAAACTGGCCGATGGTCTACGCCATGGGGACGCTGCTGAGCGTCATGGCGATCGCGGTTCTGCTCGCCTACTACGCCATCATCGGCTCACTCGGTCGCAAGCCCGTGGCGAAGGGTTAGCGCCATGGCAACCGCACGCACAAAACGTTCGCAGGCGCTGGTCGGCTTTGGCCTTTATGCCTACCTGGCGCTGACGCTGTTCTTCCCGGTCGCCATCGTGGCGCTCTGGGCCTTCTACGACCCAGCGGTCGGCTGGTTTCCGCCCGACATCATCCCACGCTCGTTCTCGCTCTCGGCCTGGAAGGAAGTGTTTGCAGACCGTCACATCCTGCCGGCGGCGATCCTCAGCCTGTTCGTCTCCGTGGTTGTAACGGTGCTCACCGGGGCGCTGGCGTTTCCGACCGCCTGGGCGCTGGCGCAGTTCCCGTTCAGGCTGAAGCGCTTCGTCGAGATTTTCATCCTAGCGCCGGTCATCGTCCCCGGCATCGTCGTCGCCATCAGCCTCGGCGAGATCTTCTTCCGCTTCGGCCTCGCCGGCACGGTGCTGGGCGTCATCCTGGTGCAACTCGTGGGCACCTTGCCGTTCATGATCCGCATCCTCACCGCGACGCTCGAGGGCATCCCGAACGAGCTGATCTTCGCCGCCCGCACGCTTGGTGCATCGCCCTTCGTCGCCGTCACCCGCATTGCTTTGCCGCTCGCGTGGCCGGGCTTTGCGGCGGGCGGGTTGCTCACCTTCATCGCCTCGTTCGAGGAGTTCGAGAAAAGCTTCATGGTCGGCGCGCCCAAGGTGCGGACGCTCGCCGTGCAGCTCTGGAGCTATCTCGGCGGCGAGGTGCTGGTGCTGCCGACGGCAGCGGTGGTCACCTTCATTCTCCTCACCCCGATGCTGGTCATCTTCGTGCTCGCCGAACGTCTCGGCAAGGACGACGTCATGGCCGCCGGCCTCGGCAAACTCTAGCCCTTCGGAGCCTTCAATGCCCAATCCCTTCCTCGCCACAGACGTCGGCTTCATCCGTCTCTGCGGTCACCGCGGCCACAATCTCACGGCGCCGGAGAACACCTTCGCGGCGTTTCGGACCGCGCACGAACTCGGCGCCACCAGCCTCGAGATCGACACCGTGCTCAGCGCCGACAACCAGATCGTCGTGCTGCATG
Source organism: Devosia sp. (assembly GCA_046596525.1). Taxonomy (GTDB): domain Bacteria; phylum Pseudomonadota; class Alphaproteobacteria; order Rhizobiales; family Devosiaceae; genus Devosia_A. The sequence goes on from JBKJMF010000429.1 coordinate 5,212, forward strand.
ACCTGCTGGTCGACCGCACGACGAATGGCAGTGGTGCGGCCAAGGACATGACCGCCGCGGAAATCGCGGCCCTCGACGCCGGCTCCTGGTTCGATCCCAGGTTTGCCGGCACGCGGGTGCCGACGCTCGCCGAAACCATCGCGCTGGCCCACGAACTCGATCTCGTGCTGGAAGTCGAGATCAAGGAGAAGGTCAACCTCGAGGCCTACTATGCCGCGTTGCAGCTGGTGCTCGCCGATCCCGCCGACCTCGCCCGGGTGATGATGATCTCGTTCGACCACGCCAGCCTCAAGGCGGTGAAGGCACGCATCCCCGGCCTTCGTACCGGCGGCATTGTGCACGAACACTTCCCCGATCCCGTTGCCGTCGCCCGGATGTCCGATCTCGATGAACTCTGCATCGATCTCGACGTCTTCGACCCCGCCGACGCCGCTGCGCTGCACGAGGCCGGCATCGCCATCCGCTGCCATGCCTACAAACCGCGTACCTGGGAAATGGCCCGCCGCGCCGGCCTCGGCTGGGACGAGACGCTGCCGGCCTGGCTCAAGGCCGGCCTCATCGACACGCTTTCCGGCGACGATGTCGGCTGGCTGCGGGCGTTTCTGGCGCAGTCCGAGGGTTAAGTATCGGTCGACTCAAGTCCCACTTGTCCAAACAGGGCGCGCATCCGCGTCTGCAACTCTAGGTTGACTCTGTACGCACAGCGTTCTTCGATACGCGGGTGGAGCCGCAGGAGAGCGATATGGCAGACGAGCTTGAGGATATTGGCAAGACTTTGAGGGTCCTCGCCGCTACGGCCCAGACGCCGAAACAACTGCTGAAAGAGACGCTACTTCGGCATCCGAAGGCGTCGAAGAAGGCAGTTGCCCGCGCGGCATTCATGGCAATGATCGAAGCGGCGCCGAGAGACCCGGCGCAGGCCGTGACTTTGCAAGACGTGGGGCTCAACGCCCGCAGCCTCGAAAGCTGAGGGCAGTCTCGTCGTCAGTGACGATCTTAAGGTTCGGAGTAAGGGGCGGCATGGACGGCCTCCATTGGCTGCGTCGATAGCTTGTGCAGAATTGGTCAGCCGTCACCATTCATGAGTGCTGCCGGCTACTGGCCCTTACTACTGCATTGTCGGTAGGTTGCCGGATCGGCAGGAGGAGCGTCAGCCGCGTGCCCTCGGGTCCCGATTGGACGGTGAGCCCTGCCTTGATGGCGCTGGCGCGGCGGGCCTGATTTGAGAGACCGCGTCCCGACCGGGGCGCCGTCGTGTCGAAGCCCCTTCCGTTGTCGGATACGCCGATGACGATGTCGCCGTCCTGCACGGTGGTCGTCACCGTCGCTTCCGTCGCCTCGGCGTGCTTGATGATGTTGGTGAACGCTTCCTGCAGCACCCTCGAAGTTCATCCAGCTGATGTCGGGCGTTCGCTGTACTGGGCGGAACGCTGGGACTCGCTGATCGGTGAGTTCGCCATGCGGATACACGACGATGCGGTGGCGCGCGACCTTGCGCCACTGGATGCAGCGGCGGCCGTTCGCGAGCAGTTGGGAGCACGGACGAAAGAGGGCTTTGGAACTTCGTGCCAGAAGTAACTGCTTCCTAAATCACTTCCTTATTCGAGCTTGTCACTGCGCATTCGCGATCTCAGACCCTTCCTAGATAATGATAGAGAAATCAGTGAGTTCGCAGCTATTCGGGATTCGTCCTCGACTTCCTTCTTCGATTTAGGAAGGTCGGGAGGAGGTTTGCGTTCAGTTTCAGCCACTTAACGGCGCCAGAGTCTTGGATAACTCGGAATCAGAGTCTCAAATAGCGAATCGCGCCTCACAGCGTCGGTGCGTAAGGCACAGTGAATTTACGGTAGTGTCTCAGTTTGAATTTGGCGGCTCTTGACGCCTATGGTTCCAAGGTCCGAATGCCCATATGCTTAGCGCAAAGCATCGGAGCCAATCATGCCCATCCCGTCAGGCCGTAGAATTCAGAAGTCACTTGAGAACCTACTGTTAGCCCGCAGCAATCGGCCACTTAGTGAGTTGGATGCGGTGGAT